>PNOO01000163.1 GCA_013824905.1 Syntrophus sp. (in: bacteria)
CCGCCAAGGGCCAAGGTGATTCCACGTCTTTTAGCATCTCATATCCTTTGCGGGCATGTTCCTTAATCAGGGCAAACTCGATCTCCAACAGCTTCGTCGGCTTCGACAATATCTCGGCAGGGATGGATAGCTTCCCAATGTCATGGATGGAACCGGCCATTCGGATGGCGTCGATTTTATCCTGGGGTAATCCCATCTCGCTGGCAATGGCAAGGGCAAGATCCGCGGACCGGATCTGGTGACCGGATGTATAGGGGTCTCTTATCTCTACGGCAGACACCATCACCTGGATGGTTGTGTTAACCGCTTTCCTGAGACTGTCCAGAGTGAGCAGAAGTTGTTCCTCGGCTTTCTTGCGCTCGGTGATATCCTGCGTGACTCCAAACACGTGATCCGGCCTTCCTGATGAGTCGCGGTTAAGGTTACCGAAAGAATGGAGCCAGCGGGTTTCTCCGTTTGGCAGGACTGCGCGGTATGTGCTGTCGAATGGTACCCCCTCAGCCACGGTTCTGCGCAGGGCCATCAATGCGTACGCTCGATCATCGGGGTGGACAAGTTGCTGGACATCCGCGAGCGTCCAATTACGTTCATCTGTGGAGACTCCAAAAAGGGCCCCATGATTCTCGTATGACTGTAGGACGCCTGAGGCCAACTCATACCGCCAGTAACCCATGCGGGCCGTTAAGAGAGCTAACCGCAGGCGCTCCTCGCTTAACCGCAGCGCATCCTTCGCCTGCTTATGCTCGGTGATCACTTCCGAAAACAGGATGATGCCGCCAATCCCGCCGCCCGACTCGTTCCATGGACGAATTTCCCAGTGCACCCAGTCAAGCCTGCCATCGGCACGCGGAAATGGATCTTCATCTGCTTTTTCAATCGAACCAGCCAGACACCGTCTGTGAATTTCCTTCCACCGCTCTGGAATTTCCGGAAATACATCATAGTGAGAGCGACCAACAAGGTTCTGTTCACCTAAGGCATAGTCAATTAGATAGCGGCGACTTGTTGCGATGTATTTCATATCGTGGTCGAATATGGCGATTGCCGCCGGACTGTGTTCTATAAACAGTCGGAGGATTTCTTCATCTCTACACAGTTTTCCCTCTGCCATATGAGATGTGTCTCGCCGCTTAAATGCTACAACTCCATTACTGTCGATATCCAATTGAGGTGAGCATTTCCATTGATACGCTGCATAAACGCGTCAGCTTTCCATCTTATAGCCCTTCTCATTGAAAAGGCTCAGGCATACATCCACCACCGCAGAGTCATATAGGAGAGCCCTGTTCTTGGTAATTTCATCGAGAGCCGTACCAATCCCAAACCCAGGTCGGTAGGGACGGTGGGAAGCAATGGCCTCTACGACATCGGCCACGGTAATGATTCGGGATTCGATCAGCAGCTTGTCTCCGGATAGCCCCTGCGGATAGCCGGAACCGTTCATCTTTTCGTGATGCTCCAGCACCATCCGTGCAACCGGCCAAGGGAAATCGATCTCTTTCAAGATGTCATACCCGGCCTGGACGTGATGCTTGATCAGGCTGAATTCAATCTCCGTCAGTTTCGTCGGTTTACTGAGAATCTCCGCAGGAACAGATATCTTGCCGATGTCATGAATCATGCCGGCAATGCGCAGACCTTCGATCCGGTCGCTTTCCAGGCCCATTTCAGTCGCGATCGTCCGGGCGAGATCTGCCACCTTTCGTTGGTGACCTGCCGTATAAGGATCTCTCCTTTCAACCACCGATGCTATGGCCCGAACCGTTGCTCCCAGCGCTTTGTGTAACCGGTCAACGCCCTGTTGGCGTTCTTCTTCTGCCTGCTTTCGCTTTATGACACCGGCCATTACATCCGTTGTCGCTTTGAGAAATTCCTCTTCTCTTTTGTCTCTGCGATGTCCAGCCGTCAAACAAAGATTCAGCACTCCGAGCACTTTGTCGTTGAACTTGATTGGAACACAGTAGTGACCATGCGGAGAAATACCTTCGTGTCGATTGTCGTGGCGCTCGTCGACGCTGTCGGCAAACTCGACTTCTCCTGTCAGGGCGGCTCGACCACAGAGACAGCGGCCAAACGGAACTTCCGCACAGATTGTTCCCAACAATGAGGCGAGTCCCTTTTGGACCACTATAACCAGCACATCGGATTTTTCTTTGACCAGAAAGATACATCCCTTTGCTTCCACTTTGAGCCAGGGTAGGGAGACGATAATCTCAAACATCTTATCCAATTGTTCTTCAAGGCGGATATTTAAAAGGGAGATACCTAGTAATGTATTGATAGCATTCTCGTGGTCCACTCTCTCGCGGTAGTTCCTGTATGCCAAGAAAAAGGCGATGCCCATGACGAACATCACAAGACCTATGAGCAAGAGGGTCTTTTTGAGATTTTCCCTTACGAAAGCAGTCACCTCGTCCAACGGCGCATTCACCACGACGACCCACGAGGCATTCTCAAAGGACATCGAAGCAAAGGCCGCAATCTTCTTTTTCTTTCCTTTGATCTGGTATTCCGTGACCCCTTCCGCTTTCCCCAGCATCTTCTCAACGTGGTCGAAGGAAGCATGGCATTGATGACATGTTTCATCCTTTTCACGGGTGCTTGTCGCCAACATCTCCGGGTGCTCGGATTGCAGCAAAACCGTTCCGTCCCTATCCATGATCCATAACTTGTGCAATTTCATCACCGCAGTGAACAAGATGGACCGCTCAGCAAGCATCCCCTCCAGATCGACCTTGAACATCAGAGCACCGGCGAATTTCCCGCCAGGCTTCTGCCGACCGCCGGCGGCGGATTCCCGATACAAAGGGGTGACAAGGAAAACCCCGATGTGGGCATGGGTAGAAGCAGGGCTTCCTGTAGTCACGGGTATTAGCGGTCCATCCGCCTTCTCATACCCCATCCGGACCGACCCCTTGTTTGCCGGGTCTCTTGCCCAGGAGAAGAAGTTATCTTGGGAATGATTTTCTCTCATGGCGACTGCGGTTGTGGAATAGGCGACGGTTCCTTTCTCGTCGAGAAGAGATATCTCCTTAATATTAACCGTCCTTAAGTGTCCGAAGTTCGCGTTGATATTGGCTGTGATCTTTTTCCTGTCAGGGTCCTGTGCGGCTAAAGAAAAAGAAAGCTTCCGGAGGTCATGGGCACGGGAACGGAGATACGATTCGATTTGGATGGCGGTCTGACGGGCAATCTGGAGTTGATTCTCGCTGAATTGGGAGAGGACGCTTTCCTTGTTTGTCTTGTGGATATAAAAAGTGAGAAAGAAGACGGCCAGCAAACCTCCTGTCGCGAGTATAATCGTCAGATTTTTTCTCATGACTGTATTCCTGTGCAACTCTTCTTGTCGATTCTAATATCACCATTAACACTTTAAATCTAATATAAAAAAGCTTGGATGAGACTTTCAGGAAGCAGTGCTTGCTGAAGAAACCAATCTTCACGTCTTCTCAATTCTTATTTTAATGGATCCTTTCAACTGTTATGTTCGCATTATCTTTTTATCAAGATGGACCCGGGACAGGAATTGACCGACGTAACGCGGATCCGGTAAACCATCCAAGTCAACGCCTCGCCGGGTCAAGTTCCCACCAAGGTGATCGCCGTACCGGACATTCCCTACACCCTCAAGAGGAACTGCAGACAGAATGACAGTGCTCTCTATTTTCTCAAATTCCTTGACTGGGAAGTGACCTTAAAAGAAGCAGAGGTGCTGATTGAAAAATGGCGACTGGAATACAATACATTCAGGCCACACAGCTCTTTGAATTACCGTCCTCCGGCACCGAGCCGTATCTGCAATGAGAAATAAAAAAATGGCAGAACTCTAACTCTAAATGTGGTACATGTTCTGGGGGCAGGTCAGCACGTGGGCGGGGCTCCCGGAGATTGTACCGGATTTCGCAAATGACGATAGATTTCCAAAATTCTTATAAAAAAGAGAGGTATGTGATGATGACAGTCGTTCCAAGATTCAGGGTGATCGAAGGGTGGGAGAAACTGCCGGCCGGCTACGTCCACAAGGACGTGGACGGGGTGGCGGTCGACTCGAAGGATAACGTCTACCTGATGACCCGGCAGGACGCCCGGGTGATCGTCTACGACCGCGAGGGGAGCTTCCTCCGCTCCTGGGGCGAGGACGTCTTTACTCCCCGGACGCACGGGATCGCCATTGGGGCGGACGACATGGTCTACACCGTCGACGACGGCGACCACACCGTCCGTAAATTCACGTCCGAGGGAAAACAGGTGATGCTGATCGGCACTCCGGGTAAGGCCTCCGATACCGGCTACGACGGAAAGAGCCACTCCAGCGTCCAGCGGGGAGGTCCGCCCTTCAACCGACCGACCGATATCGCCATCGCCCCCGACGGTGAGCTCTACGTCTCCGACGGGTACGGCAATGCCCGGGTGCACCGCTTCAGCGCCGACGGGACGCTCATCCAGTCCTGGGGAGAACCGGGGACGGGACCCGGTCAGTTCCGCCTGCCGCACGGAATCGGGGTCTCGCCCGACGACCGCGTCTTCGTGACCGACCGCGAGAACGACCGGATCCACATCTACTCCCGGGACGGAAAGCTCCTCGAGATGTGGACCCACGTCCAGCGGCCCACGGACATCTCCTTCGACCGGGAGGGGAGGGTCTATGTCTCAGAGCTTTGGTGGCGGCCGGGTCAGGCGTCGTTCACCAACGGCCCGATCAAGTATGACCTGCCGGGCGGCGTTCGGGTTCTGGACCTTGCGGGAAACGTCCTCCTCCACTGGTGCAGCGCCGACCGGGAGGCCCCGGGGAACTTCGTCGCCCCCCACACCCTGTGCGTCGACTCGCGGGGCGATCTTTACGTGGGTGAGGTCACCTGGACGTTCGGCGTGTCTCGCGGCGGCGTGCGCGAGGACGCCCATACGTTCCAGAAATTCGCCCGCAGTTGACGGGAGTGTCGTCCGGACGTACCGCACACCACCCCATCCGGCATGACACCGACGGAGATGCGATGACGGGGAGCGCGCTTACAACCCGGGTGTAAGCGTCCCCGTCTTCGTGTTTGACACCCGCGCGACGCTGTGGTACTTCGGGCAGCCTATGAACGAAACGAACCGCACCGATATCAAAGTCATCTTCGGCCTGTCGCTGATCCACTTCATCGGTGATTTCTATTTCTCCTTCATCAACCCGCTTCTGCCGGTCTTCGTCGAGAAATATGCCCTTTCGCTGACCCAGGTCGGTCTCATCGTCGGCATGATGCGGATACTCGCCTTCATCGTCCAGCCGGCGGTGGGCTATTTCGCCGATCGCTATCGTTCGCGCGTCTTCATCCTGGGCGGACCGCTCTTGTCCATCGTCTTCATCGCCCTCGTCGGCTGGGCCCATTCTTTCTGGGATCTCCTTTTTTTCATCGCGGTAGGGTCAATCGGTTCCTCCATGTTCCACCCTTCGGTGACCGGAATGGTGGCCGGATACGCCGGGCGTCACTTCGGCTTCTCGATGTCGATCGTCAACATCGGGGGAACGCTCGCATTCGGCCTCGGGCCGCTCTTCATCGCCTATATCGTAGGCCGCTGGGGTCTCGAAGTTTCGCCCTGGACGGCGCTTCCGGGACTGGCCGTGATGGTTATTCTCTTCAAGATCGTTCCCGTTCCGACCGGGGAAGGGCTCAGGAGCGAAGGATTCGTCCATGCCGTCCGCAA
>PNOO01000164.1 GCA_013824905.1 Syntrophus sp. (in: bacteria)
GTACCTCTGGGCAGGCTCGAATCGGCTTCCGCGGACGCGCACGCGGCGGTCGTCCAACGCCTCGTACTGTGCGGCGCTCAGGTCGATGACCCCACTCGATTCTACCAGACGATAGGGGTCGGAGTTCTCATAGAGGCTATGCGCCGCGATGCTCTGCGGACTACAGCGCATCTCCGGATTCGGTGTTTCCAGATCGAAATGGTCTTGCCGCAGGGTGGCGAACATGCAATCCGGCGACGATCTGGAGACGGCGGCGGCGGCGCCGCATTCAAGGATCTTGGCCGCGTGCCAGGCGATCCCCGGCGGGATACCCATCTGGATGGGGATGCCGGCGAAAATGGCGCAGTCGCTCGCACGACCCGCGACGATCACCTCGGCGCCGTGGTCGAGGGCGCGCAAAAACGGTTCCTCCCCCATCATCCCCACGATGCGCACGGCACGATCTATCGCCGCCTCGTCAAAATCGGGCGCCGGCTTCAGGGGCTTGATCCGTCCCTCACGGAGCCGCCGCTTCAGATAGGACTTGTCCTGCTCGGAGTGGATCAGCGCCAATGGGAACGAAAGCTTCTCCTCGGCGGCGATCTCGAGGATGATCTCCTTGACCACCGCAAGGTGCGGCTCCCCTCCCGCCGTGCCTGCGGACCCCAAAAGCAGGGGGATCTTCGCCTGGCGCGCCGCCTTCAGCATCAGGCGAAGATCGCGCTTGACCGCCTGCCTTGGGAAAGCGGTCTTGCCCGAACCGAGCGGCGCCGGTCCGGGGTCCGTCGAGCCGCAATCGCACCCGATGAAATGGGGTTTCATCTCCAGGCTCGTCGCCAGCGAACTTTCCTTGAATCCGGATCCGCTGACCCCGGTTGCAGAGACGATGCGAACTTCCATCATTTGATCATTCATGTCGGACCTCACCATTAAACTTTAAAATAACGCACCTTACGCCATGGGTTGATTCAAACGGCCGGCCGGCGGCCCCTCAAGCCTTCCTCCGTTCTTTGGACCATCGAATCACAGGTATTGCGAGCACGATAAGGACCAAAACCAAGAAAGATGCAGAAAAGGGACGGGTGACCAGGATACTCAAACTGCCATGGGACATCGTCAAGGATTGGTAGATTGCCCTCTCCACCATCGGACCCAGAATCAACGCCAGGACGATGGGGGCCGGAGGAAAATCAAGTTTCTTGACCAGGTAACCGACTATACCGAAGAGAAACATCAGAAAGACATGAAACATGCTGTTTTCAAGGCTATAGACCCCCGTGATACAGACCACGAGGATGAAGGGGTAGAGGATGGAGTAAGGTACCCTGAGCATGGATGCGAACAGCGGAACGAGCGGAAGGTTGAGGATCAAGAGCATCACATTCCCGATATACATGCTGGCAATAATGCCCCATATGAAATCCTGATGCTGCACAAACAGCAACGGCCCCGGCCGCAACCCCCACATCATCATTGCCCCCATCATCACTGCGGTTGTGCCGGAACCGGGAATGCCGAGGGTGAAGAGAGGAACCATGGCCCCGCCCACGGCCGCATTGTTGGCCGCCTCCGGACCCGCTACCCCCTCGATAGCGCCTTTGCCGAATTTTTCAGGATGTTTGGATACCATCTTTTCCGTCGCGTAGGAGAGGAAAGAGGCAATGGTGGCTCCGGTACCGGGAAGAACACCGATAAAGAACCCGATAACGGACCCCCGGAGCGTCGCACCAGTGGCTTCTTTACAATCCTTCAGGGTAGGGATGAGTCCGGAAAGCTTAGTCTTTAAAATACTTATTTTCATCTTTTCTTCCGCGCTTACCAGGACCTCACCGATCCCGAATACCCCCATGACGACCACGATAAAATTGATGCCGTCCATGAGTTCCAATTGATCCAACGTGAATCTGCTCACCCCGCCCATAGGATCCAATCCTACTATTCCAAGAAGGAGACCCAGGATGATGCTGACCATCGATTTCACAATCGATCGCCCACCGAGGAATACGATGGTTGTGAGACCCAACAACATCAGCGAGAAATATTCCGGGGGGCCAAATTTCAGGGCAATCTTTGCCAGGGGGGGAGCCAAGAGCATCAGCCCGATCACGCTGATTGTTCCGGCGATAAAGGATGAGATTGCTGCCGTGGCCAAAGCCACCCCCGCACGCCCCTGTCTGGCCATCTGATATCCGTCTAAAGTGGTCATGACTGACGCCGATTCCCCCGGGATGTTCAGCAAGATGGAAGTGGTCGATCCCCCATATTGGGCGCCGTAATACACAGCGGCCATCATGATCATGGCTGAGGTGGGATTCATGCCGAAGGTTGTGGGAAGGATCATCGCAATGGTACACAAGGGTCCGATACCGGGAAGAACGCCGATGACCGTACCCACAAGGGATCCAAAGAATGCATAAAAAAGATTTGTCGGGGTGAGGGCAATGGAAAATCCCAGCATTATTGATTGAAGAACGTCCATCAATTGATCCTCCTGTCGATTTGTCGATTAACGGTGGAAAAGACCGGGCGGCAAGGGGACAGCGAGCCAGATCTTGAAAATTCCATAGACGGCAAAAACCATCAATACGGAGATGACGATACCGCTGTACCACCGATATTTCTCCACAAAAATCAATAAAAAAGCGACAAACACACTCATGGTCAGCAAGAACCCGATGCGTTCGAATATCAGCAAACTTACCAAAAGAGAGCCCAGGATATATGCGAGCCTCAGCAGCGCATGTTTTTCCGGAAAAGGATTGCCTTCGGTCAAATAGAATTTCATGATCGTGCTGTTCAACAGAAGGATAAGGGAAAGTATTAGAAGGGAGAGCCCCAGCCAGAAGGGGAAAAACCCCGCGCCCGGACTGAATTCCTCCACATAAATAAGATCCCGGGACACAATAATGACCCAGATTGAGAAAATGAGCAGCAAAATACCCACCACTTGATTACACCTTCTCATGATCATAGCTCCTTTTTCGCGCTTTATTTTTTCTTCCTTCCAGCCATCATTTCTTTTTGATCAATCCAAATCCGACGAGATCCCCTCGCAACCGCGGCAGCTCTTTTTCTAGAAATTTACCGAAATCAGCACTACCCTTGTAGGCATCCAATACCTTCTCTTTTTCAATGTACTTTTTCCATGATTGAGTCTGGGTAAGCTTCTGGAAGGCTGTTTCCCAGTATTTCACCACATCCTTGGGCATATCCTTTGGTCCGATTATCCCACGGATCGAGGTGTAGGAAACATCGATCCCTTCTTCCTTCAGGGTGGGTATATTCGGCATCTGCGGAAGGCGTCTATCGGTGGCTGTTGCCAAGACACGGAGTTGTCCGGATTCGATCTGACCGGCTGTCTCTCCGGGATTGCCGAGACCAAAATCAACGTGACCGCCCAATATCGCCATAATGGCCTCGGTCCCCTGCTTGAATGAGACGATGTTAAATTCAACCCCTGTTGCCTCACCCATCTTGATGGCTATGGCATGGTCGCCTCCTCCCAGAGAGGATAAACCCAAACTTAACCCTTTTCTCTTTTTTCTAGCCTCGGCAATAAATTCTTTTACGTTCTTGTAGGGGGCATCCGCGCGAACGACGAGAACATTGGGATCTTCTATGAGCGAGCAGATGGGGGTGAAATCAACAATGCTTGCCTTCACCTCTCCCTTCACAAGGGTGGCATAGATGCCCGGCGATGTTGCGAAAATCGTATAAGAATCTCCTGCTTTGGGCGCTACATAGGCCACCGCAATGGCGCCGCTTCCTCCCGATTTATTCACGACCACCAGCGGAACAGGGACTAATTTTTCCTTCTCCATCAAATTCGCTATATGCCGAGAAAATATATCCGAACCGCCGCCCGGAGCGCTGTGGGTTACAAATTCAATGGTTTTTTCGGGATAGGGTCCCGCCGCCGCTAAAAACGCTGGTGACAAGACCATAGAAGTTAAGATCAGAAGCGTAAATACTTTAGAGATTTTCATTTGATCCTCCTTAATCTTTATCGTCCGTATTTGTCCGCCAACACCTCTTCGGTGAGGAACCGATCCTCCAATGCCTTGATTTGCGGGAGTCCCATGAGGGTCGAGTGCTCCTCGAAGTCGATGCACAGATCCGGACGGTCAACCACCTCGCCTTTCTGGTTGTATTCCCGGAGCACCTCCAGGGCCTTTTTCATGCCGCTGATCGCAGCGCTGCTCATAATACGGCCATAGTTGACCGTCGCTACACCCATGGCCTGCAACTCTTTGGCTGAAACCAAGGGGGTCGTGGGCCGTATGCGGATGCCGAAACCCATGTTAACCGCAACCGGCTTTTTCGTTTCACCCGCGAAGCGCTTGATGTCCTCCCTGCTCAGAAGCGCGTCGGCGAAAAGAACGTCCGCCCCGGCGTCCGCATACAGGTTGGCCCTGCGGATCGCCTCGTCTATTCCCATCACGCCGGCGGCGTCAGTGCGCGCCATAATGCAGAGATCCGGGTCTTTTCTCGCTACGACCGCAGCCTCGACCTTCTTGACCATCTCCTCGGCAGAGATCACCTGCTTGCCCTTGATATGGCCGCAGCGCTTGGGCCATACTTGGTCTTCGATCATAATGCAGGCTGCACCCGCCTGCTCGAACGACTGGACGGCATAATAGACATTAACGGCATTTCCATAACCGGTATCGGCGTCCGCTTTCAGGGGAATATCCGTGCAACGGGCGATATTTCTGAATTGGTCGACACCATCCGCCAATCCCATAATTCCCATATCGGGAACGCACATACGGGATTCTGAAACCCCAGCGCCGGAAACCGTTGCCGACTTAAAGCCCATTGCTTGGACAAGCCTTGCCGTGAATCCGTCGTACACGCCCGGTGTAACCAATATTTCCTTGTCCTGAATCAGCTGTCGATATAGCGTGGTCTTTTTCATCTCCTGTCTCCCTGATCTGTATTGTTCCCTAAAAAAGGTCGGGACTGTAATCCAGTGTATCGAGTACGGATCTCAAAATAGTATGAGTAAATATTTTTATGCTAAACAGCGAGAAATTATATTATCCGAAGGAGAGGAGGTCCGGTTACGATAAGCCCCTCCTCTCCTTCTCAGGCATCATTTCTTTTTGATCTGTCCCAATGCGGTGAGCTCCACTTCAAACATTTTCAACTCATTTTCCAGGAATTTTTTGTAATCGGCGCTTCCCATGTAGGTATCCAACACCATCTCTTTTTCCACGTATTTTTTCCAGGATGCCGTTTGGGTAAGTTTCTGGAAGACCGTTTCCCAGTATTTGACCACATCCTTGGGCATATTTTTGGTCCCCCAGATCCCGCGAAGCTGGTAGAAGGCAACGTTCACCCCCTCCTCTTTCAGGGTGGGAACCTTTGGCATATACGGGAGACGCTTATCGGTGAGGGTGGCCAGCACACGCAGTTTCCCGGCTTCTATCTGTCCGGAAGTCTCGGCGGGATTGCCGACGCCGAAATCAACATGCCCACCCAGCAGGGCCGTAAAAGCCTCGGAGCCCTGTTTGAATGAAACGATGTTAAATTCCACCCCTGTTTCCTTCTCTATCCTGTGCGCCGAGATCTGGTCTGATGATCCCAGGGAAGCAAGTCCCATACTGATGCCTTTGCGTTTCTTTTTTGCCCCGGCAATAAATTCCTTCACATTCTTATAGGGTGAAT
>PNOO01000165.1 GCA_013824905.1 Syntrophus sp. (in: bacteria)
CCCATGACCACCCCCCTGGAGAAGGCCCGCAAGGACCCGGAATCAATGAAGGCCCGCATCCTGGCCGTCGCCCGCCGCATCTTCGGCGAGTATGGTTTTCACGGCACGACGACCCGGATGATCGCCCAGGAGGTGGGGATCGACATCTCCACCCTCCATTACCACTGGGGGAGAAAGAAGGACCTCTACGAATCCGTCGTGGTCGACATCAACAAGGACCTCCGGCAGAAGCTCATCGAGGTGGAGACGGTGATCCACGGTCTCCCCCTGAGCGAGCGTCTGGACATCTCCATCGACCTGACGACCGACTACCTCTTTGAACACCCGGAAATCTCCAACCTGATCCTCTTTCGCTATTTCGGCAAGACCCGTTCCGAGGGAAACTTCGACTCCATCATTCCCGAATTCACCGCCGACATCGCCCGCTCCATGGGTCTCGCCCGGGACAAAAAAAACGTTCCGTCCGAGACCATGATGAAGGT
Source organism: Syntrophus sp. (in: bacteria) (assembly GCA_013824905.1). Classification (GTDB taxonomy): domain Bacteria; phylum Desulfobacterota; class Syntrophia; order Syntrophales; family UBA5619; genus JAKAFS01. The sequence continues at coordinate 483 of PNOO01000165.1, forward strand.
CCTGGCGGTGATGAACTCGATCCATAACTTTATATCCGGCGAGAGCTTTTTTCGCCCCATGGTGAAGGTGGAAAGGGAAAGGTACATCGCCTTGGTGAAAGAGACCCTGAAGTTCATCCACATCCCGGCCTTCACGCAGAACGATACAAGATAATACCGGCTCGCGCTATCTGTCAGGCTCTTTACAGGATGGGATTCCCGCCGGAGCAAACCCTTGCAGAGGCGGGGGCGGGAATGAGGATATCACGCTCCTTTTAAAATCTAATAGTTCCGTTATCATAATGGATAAGGAGGGTACGAATGGCACTCAATAGGGATGCAATCGGCAAAAAGATCGGCCCCCTGAAGAAGGACTACGACTGGAAGGACGTTGTCCTCTACGCGATCGGCGTGGGGGCCGGATTTGACGAACTGGATTACACCTATGAGAAGAACCTCAAGGTGGTCCCCAGTTTCTCGATCGCAGCGATTTTTGATTTCCTCGGCCAGGTCGGCGCCGCCTCGAACGTGAACCTGGCGGGAATCCTCCACGGAGAGCAGGAGCTGATATTCCACAACCCCATCCCCACCTCGGGGACTCTGACCACGGAGGGGAAGATCGCCCACTATTACGACAAGGGGGCGAAAGGGGCCCTGGTCGTCGGCGAGAGCGAAACCTTCCACTCGAACGGGAAGAGACTCTTCACGAACATCATCACGATCTTCGCCCGCCTCGACGGCAATTTCGGCGGACCTGACGCCCCCCCGAACATTGTCGAGTTCCCGGAGCGGGAACCCGATTTCTCCGTGGATGCCGCCCCCTCGCCCGACCAGCCCTTGATCTACCGACTCTCCGGCGACATCTTCCAACTCCATGTCGATACCGAATTCGCGCGGATGGTCGGCTTTGAAAAACCGATCATGCACGGCCTGTGCACCCACGGCTTTGCCTGCCGCGCCCTCATGGCGAGTCTCACACCGGGTCGGCCGGAGCTGGTCCGGCGCCTCGCCTGCCGCTTTTCCAAAACCCTCTACCCCGGCGATCCGATCCGGACGCTGGTCTGGAAGGTTGGAGAGGGGAAGGCCGTCTGGCGGACGATCAATACCCGCAGCGGGGAGACGGTCATCGACAACGGGATCTTTCAATACGGCGAGATCCCCAAGGATGAGATCCGGTTCGACGGAAAGGTGGCAATCGTCACCGGCGCGGGCGGCGGTCTCGGCCGGGTCTACGCCCTGGAATTTGCGAAACGGGGTGCGAAAGTCGTCGTCAACGACCTCGGCGGCGCCAGAGACGGTTCGGGGAAGGGCTCGAAGAGCCCGGCCCAGAAAGTCGTGGAGGAGATCAAGGCCTTGGGCGGTGAAGCGGTCGCGAACTACGACACCGTGGCCACCCCCCAAGGGGGAGAGAAGATCGTAAAAGCCGCCCTCGACGCCTTCGGGACGGTGGATATCCTCATCAACAACGCCGGGATTCTCCGGGACAAAAGCCTCCTCAAGATGGAGCCGGACACCTGGCAGGCGGTCCTCGACGTCCACTTGAACGGCGCCTACCACGTGACGAAACCGGCCTTTGCCGTCATGAAGGAGAAGGGGTACGGCCGGATCGTCATGACGACCTCCGCCGCCGGTCTTTACGGGAACTTCGGCCAGACGAACTACAGCTCCGCGAAAATGGGCCTTGTCGGCCTCATGAATACCCTTAAACTCGAAGGCGCCAAGTACGACATCAAGGTCAACACGGTCGCCCCGATCGCCGCCTCCCGGCTCATGGCGGACATCATCCCTGCGGAAGTCCTCGAAAAGATGAGGCCGGAATTCGTCGCGCCGCTCGTCCTTTTCCTTTCGTCGGAGAAGTGCCCTGTGACCGGCCGGATCTACAACGCCGGTGTCGGCTATTATGGCCGGGCCGCTATGATGACGAGCCCCGGCACGGTCATTGGCGACGGGAAGAAGGTCCCGACACTCGAGGAGGTGGCGGCGGCCTGGGAGAAGATCCACAGCCTCAAAGGGGCGAGGGAGTATGGACAGCTGGGCGATCTGATGGGCGACATGCTCGCCGCCTTTACCCCAAAGAAAGATTAGAGGAGGGACACATTATGATCGGAATCCAATCCTACGGCGCTTATATCCCCCGCCTGAGGCTGAGCCGCATGGCAATCTTCCAGGCGATGGGCTGGTTCGCCCCGGCCGTCATCATGGTCGCCCAGGGGGAGCGCTCCCTGTGCAACCATGACGAGGACGCGCTCACGATGGCGGTCGCCGCCGCCCGGGACTGCCTGACGGGGAAGGACAAGCGGAAGATCGACGGGAACTATCTCTGTTCGACCACTCTCCCCTTCGCCGACCGCCAGAACGCCGGCATCCTCAAGACGGCCTTGAACCTCCGGGACGCGATGATCACCGCGGATTTCACCTCGTCGCTCCGCGCGGGGACAACGGGGCTTCTTACCGCCCTCGAGGTGGTTCAGGGGGGAAGCCGCAAGAATATCCTAGTTACTGCAGCCGACAAACGGGAGACAAAGCCGGCCTACTTCTACGAGATGTGGTTCGGCGACGGTGCGGCCTCCATCCTCGTCGGGAGCGAGGATGTCATCGCCGAATTCAAGGGGTCCTATACCGTTTCCTATGACTTCGTCGATCACTACCGGGGCGCGGGAAAAACCTACGACTACATGTGGGAAGAGCGCTGGGTCAGGGAGGAGGCTTACTCAAAGTTCATCCCCGAGGCGGTGGACGGCCTCATGAAAAAAATCGGCATCACGATGGACGACGTCCAGAAGGTCGTCTTCCCCTGTCTCTTCAAGGCGGAACACAAGGCGATCGCCAAGTTGCTGGGCGCCGCCCCGGAGAAAGTGATCGACACGATGCATGAGGTGTGCGGAGAGACGGGTGCGGCCCATCCCCTGCTGATGCTCGTCGCGGCCCTCGAACAGGCGAAGCCCGGCGACGGGATCCTCATCGCCGGATTCGGCCAGGGGTGCGACGCCCTCTACTTCAAGGCGACGGAGGCGATCACGAAACTCGCCCCCCGCGCCGGCGTCAAGGGCTCCCTGGAAAACAAGAAAAGCATCGACAATTACATGAAATTCCTGAAATTCCGGAACCTGATCGATCCCGAGATGGGGATTCGGGCGGAGGCCCCGACCCAGACGGCGATGACGGTCCTCTGGCGGAAGCGGAAGATGCTCACCGGCCTCGTCGGCGGGCGGTGCCGCGACTGCGGGACGCCCCAGTACCCGCGGATGGACATCTGCGTGAACCCGAAATGCAACCACGTCGACACCCAGGACGACTACGAATTCGCCGATCGCACGGCCCGGATTAAGACCTTCACGGGCGACCTGCTCGCCGTTTCCGTCGACCCGCCGAATATCTATGGGATGATCCAGTTCGACGAGGGAGGCCGTTTCATGGCCGATTTTACCGACTGCGAACTTGCCGACTGCAAGGTGGGGCTCCCGGTGAAGATGGTCTTCCGGCGGCGGTTCACCGACAACGAGCGCGGCTTTACCGGCTATTTCTGGAAGGCGGCGCCCCAGCCCGGGGCCGCCGCGGCCCTGCCGGAGATCCGGTTTGACAGCCGGGTGGCGATCGTCACCGGCGCCGGCGCCGGCCTTGGCAGGACCTACGCCCTTGAGCTGGCCAAACGGGGGGCAAAGGTCGTCGTGAACGACTACGGCGGCCCCCGCGACGGAGCGGGGGAAGGCTCCAGCGCACCGGCCGATAAAGTAGTTGAGGAGATCAGGGCCGCTGGAGGCGAGGCGCTGGCAAACTACGACAACGTTGCCACCTCTGAGGGGGGCGAAAAGATCATCCAGAGCGCCGTCGACGCGTTCGGCGGGGTGGATATCCTCATCAACAACGCCGGGGTTCTTCGTGACAAGAGCTTCCTCAAGATGGATACGGAGAACTGGCAGGCGGTCCTCGCCGTCCATCTGGGCGGCGCCTACAACGTGACTCGCCCCGCCTTCGCCGTCATGCGGGAGAAGGCGTACGGCCGGATCGTCATGACCACCTCCGCCGCCGGTCTATACGGGAATTTCGGTCAGACGAATTACAGCTCTGCGAAGATGGGCCTTGTCGGTTTCATGAACACACTCAAGCTCGAAGGGGCCAAGTACAACATCAAGGTGAACACGATCGCCCCGATGGCGGCCTCGCGGCTCACCGAAGACGTCCTGCCGCCCGACATGTTCCAACAGTTGAAGCCCGACTTTATCGCCGGGATCACCCTGTACCTCTGCTCCGAGAACTGCGCGGAGACGGGCGAGATCTTCAATGCGGCGGCCGGCTTTTACAGCCGGGCCGCTCTTCTCACCGGTCCGGGGGCGATCCTCGGCGGCGGGGAAAAGATCCCCACCCCGGAGGAGATCTGCGACCAGTGGGCAAAGATCGACAGCCTCGATGGGGCGCGGGCGATTGGTGACGCCAACGCGGCGATCATGTCGTTCCTGACGCCCCCCGCCCCGATGCAGGAAACGGCGGCCGGTGCGGCGGAAACAGCGGGCGGCGCCCCGGATGTGAAGGGGATCTTTGCGCGAATGCCGGAGGCCTTCAATGCGGCCGCGGCGGCGGGAAAGGATGTCGTCTTCCAGTTTTCCATCTCCGGTCCGGGAGGGGGCGACTGGGTCGTCGCCGTGAAGGACGGGGCCTGCAAGGTCGAGGCGGGCAAGACGGAGAAGCCCACGACGACGATCAAGATGGCCGACGGCGACTTCCTCCGGCTCATCGCCGGGAAGCTCGACGGGATGCAGGCCTACAGCTCGGGTAAGCTGAAGGTGGAGGGCGACATCATGAAATCCCAGCTCATCGGGAAGCTCTTCGCTTTTAAATAAGGAGGGACACATCATGGCTTCTGGAATCAGGGACAAGGTGGCGATTCTCGGGATGGGGTGCAGCCGTTTCGGGGAGCGCTGGAATATGGGGGCCGAGGAGCTTCTGGTCGAATCCTTTCAGGAGTGTCTTGCCGATGCAGGGATCGAAAAGGATCGGATCGAAGCGGCTTGGCTCGGCCACTGCATCGAGGAAATAGGCTTGGGGAAAAGCGCAACGCCGCTCGGCGTGGCCCTCCGGCTTCCCCACATCGCCGTCACCCGGACGGAAAATTACTGCGCCACGGGGACCGAGGCCTTCCGGGGGGCCGTCTACGCGGTGGCCTCGGGGG
>PNOO01000166.1 GCA_013824905.1 Syntrophus sp. (in: bacteria)
GTCAAGATCAATTGGCGGGGGTACCATTACGATTTCAACCTCCGCGGCGGATTGAAAAAGATTGCGGGCAGGCCGTCCGTGTGGCCCGAGCCCCAGGACGTCCTGAAAAGGACGGACGGGAATCACTTCATTTATTACGGAACCTTCGGTTACGAATCCAGTTACGATCTGATCAAGAACTACTACGTGCCGTTCAACGGCAGGTACGATTGCGATATTTTCCCGGCAAAACCGCTGGAAGGCCGTCATGTCGGGCAGGCGCTGGATGCCTTTGACGGGTTGGTGGAGGAAGCGGGCAGGCTGGCTGAATCGACGGGTTGCGACCGGCCGCGGGAGTTCCTCCGGAAGATTGCGGCCAGAGGCAGGGAGGGACTGGCGAAAGAGGCGAGAACGCTTCACGACATCATCGGGGCGGACCTGCCGGTCCTGCCGCCCGATACCATCGATGTGGACTACGAAGTCATCCCCCTGATCGTCGCCGAAGGGTGCAGGTATCGTTGCCGATTTTGCCGGTTCAAAACGGCGGGCGGCTTCCGGGTGCGAAGCCGGCAGAACATTGCCGCGCAGATACGGGCACTGAAGGATTTGTATGGCGACGATCTTGTCAATTACAATTCTCTGGTGCTGGGGCAAAACGATGCCCTGGCGGCGGGGGCGGACATCCTCATCAGTACGGCCCAGATGGCCTACGATCTGTTGAACCTCTCCTCCTCATTTCATCGAGGCCAGCCCAATCTCTTCATCTTCGGGAGCGTCGATTCTTTTCTTGAGGCGGATCATTCTCTCTTTGATGGGTTGGATCGTTTGCCCTACCTCACTTCGGTCAATATCGGCCTGGAATCGCCCGATCAGGAGACGCTGGATAGATTGGGCAAGCCGTTGCAGGCGGACCGGGTGAGGGAGGCGTTTCAAAAAATGCAGGAGGTCAACCGATCCTGGTCCAACATCACGGTCAGTTGTAATTTTGTGTTGGGCAGCGATCTCCCTTCCCGGAATGTGGAGGCCATACAGGCGATGCTCGGGGAAGAGACAAAAGTGAAGGATAAAGGGGTTGCCTACCTGTCACCCCTGATCGGGGCCTCGCAGAGAAGACAGATTTTGAAAGAGTTCGGGGAGATCAAGAGGACTTCCCCGCTTCCGGTCTTTATTTACATGGCGCAGATGCTGTGAGGCGCGTTTTTCTTGACAAAGCAGGGACCTTTCCTATACTCTTGCCGCCGTGAAGCCGCAACGTTTGAGTGTTTTTGCGGAGGGCGGCGAGTCCAACCACTGGATAAACCCGGAATCGGGAGCGTCACAGTGCCTTTTATGAAACCAAATGCATGTCTTAGAATCATCTCAGGAGGCCATCCGTGGCAAAGATTGACGCCTTTTTCCAGTTGATGCATGCCCAGGGAGCATCGGATCTGCATCTTGTTTCCGGCCAACAGCCGGCCCTCCGGACCCGGGGGGACATGGAGCGGATCAAATACGACGTTCTTACCAATGACGGCCTCAAGGCGATGATCTACGAGATCACCCCGGAGCACAAGGTCAAACAGTTTGAGGAGACGGGGGACGTGGACTTTGCCTATGAGATCCCGGGGCTCGCCCGTTACCGGGCCAACTTTTTTCAGCAGCAGTTCGGCTGCGCTGCGGTCTTCCGGGAGATCCCAAGCAAGATCGTCTCCGCCCATGATTTGGGCCTGCCCACGGTCATCTCCAAGCTGGCCTCCCTCCCGCGAGGGCTTGTCCTTGTCACCGGACCGACGGGAAGCGGCAAGTCGACGACGATTGCGTCGATCATCGATGAGGCCAACACGACACGGAGGGACCACATCATCACGATCGAAGACCCGATCGAATTTGTCCACCAGAGCAAGGGCTGCATCGTGAACCACAGGGAGGTCGGACGGCATACGAAGTCATTCTCTGCGGCCCTGCGCGGCGCCCTGCGTGAGGACCCGGACATCATTGTCGTCGGCGAGCTCCGCGACCTGGAAACGATTTCGCTTGCCGTCGAGGCGGCCTCCACCGGTCATCTCGTCTTCGCCACCCTTCATACGACGAGCGCCTCAAAGACCGTCGACCGGATCATCGAGGTGTTCCCCGCCAGTGAGCAGATGCAGATCCGCTCGACTCTCGCGGAGAGCATCCGTGCCGTCATTTCCCAGGTCCTCTTTAAGCGGATCGACAGGATTGCGCGCTGCGTCGCCTTGGAGATCCTGATTGCCAACCCCGCAGTCCGGAACCTGATCCGTGAATCGAAGACGTTCCAGCTCCCGTCCATGATGCAGACGGGGAAGAAATACGGGATGCAGCTTCTGGACGATGCGATCCTCGATCTCCTCAACAAGGGGTGGATCGGCGCGGATGAGGCATACATGAAGGCCAATGACAAGCAGCGGTTCCGGCAGTTCCTGAAGAACCCGCCGACGGACTTTACCGAGGCGTGAGAGTCCGGCTTTGCGACGATGATGACAGAGGAGGTGGGCGATGAGGAAGCAGGAGATCGATTATATCCTGGGTAGAATGCTCGATTCCCACGAGAATGTGTCGGATGTGAATGTCACGGTGGGAAAATCATTTCAAGTGGAGGCTTCGGGACAGCTCATCGGCGTGGAGATGGAGCCGCCTTTCCCGGCGCTCACCCCTTTTCAGACGGAGATCTTCGCGCTCAACCTGATCGATCAAGACCGGCGGCTGACGGAGAACCTCCTGGCCCAGGGGTCGTGCGATAGCTCGTATGAACTGCCCGGGAAGGCCCGCTTCCGGGTGAACATCTTCTCCCAGAGGGGCAATTACTCCATCGTTCTCCGTAAGCTGGAGACACGGATTCCCACCTTCAAGGACATGAACCTCCCCGATGTGTTTTACAAGATGGCCGAGGAGAAAAACGGGATCATCCTCGTGACCGGCGCGACGGGGGCCGGCAAGTCGACGTCGCTTGCCGCGCTCTTGAACGAGATCAACGAACACAAGTCGGTCCACGTCATCACGCTCGAGGATCCGGTCGAGTTCTCCCATCCCCACAAAAAGGCCACCTTCAATCAGCGGGAGATCGGGAACGACTTCGACACCTTCGCCAGCGGCCTGCGCGCGGCGCTGCGCCAGGCGCCGAAGGTGATCCTCGTCGGCGAGATGCGGGACCGGGAGACGGTGGAGATCGCCCTTTCCGCCGCGGAGACGGGCCATCTGGTCCTGAGCACCCTCCATACGGTCAACGCCGGCCAGACGATCAACCGCATCCTCGGCATGTTCTCCACCGAGGAGGAGACCCAGGTCCGTATCCGGCTGGCCGACACTGTCCGCTGGATCGCCTGCCAGCGCCTCCTTCCCAGAGAGGGGGGCGGCCGCGTGGCTGCCTTCGAGATCCTGGGGGCGAACCTCCGGGTGAAGGATACGATCCTCAACGGCGAATCGGAGATGAAAACCTTCCAGGAGATTATCGAGGCGGGGAAGGCCTTCGGAATGATCACCTTCGACGACTATATCATCGACCTCTTCAGTAAGGGGTTGATCAGCGAGGAGACGGGAAAGGCTTACGCTACCAATAAGGGTGTCGTCGGCCGCGGCATCGATAGTGTCAAGAGTTCCAAAGGACAAGCCACGACCGACATCGGCAGGCTCGAAGTGGACAAGGACTACGGGAAACCGGCGAAAAGATTCTGAGGATTTAAGGAAAGGGAACAGGAGATGAAAGAGGAAAAAACCCTTTTGAATAAAATGGCTTCTGATGATTACGACTTCGTGGACCGGGCGCTCGATTTCGTGGGGGAGGTGGGCGCGACGGCCCTGGTCTGTGAACCCGATCCGGCCGTCCGGAAGAAGATCGGTGATGACCTGAAGGAACAGGGGTACCAGATCACGACACCGGCGACGGCCAAAGACGCGCTCAATGCCATGCGCTTTCACCTCTTCGATGTCGTTGTCCTCAACGAGCTCTTCGACACGGAGGACCCGAAGACAAATGCCGTACTTTCGTATCTGGAAAGCATGGCCATGGCCACACGGCGCCGGTTCTTCGTGGCCCTGATCGGCGGGACCTGCCGGACGATGGACAAAATGGCCGCCTTCAACCGGAGCGTCAATATCGTCATCAATATCCAGAGTATTGATAACATGACGAATATCATCAAACGGGGAGTGGCCGACAACAGGGCCTTCTACCACATCTTCCAGGAGACACTGCAGAAGATGGGGAAGGTGTGAGGTTTCGGCGAAGGGTGAATAAAAGAAAAACCCCGGAAACCGTCACCGGTTTCCGGGGTTTGATCTCAGCAGCTGCATGAGGAGCCGCAGGCGCTTTCCTGACTCAGGCTGGAGTTCAGTTTGAATCCCCCCCCGCGCGGTGTGTCGATAAAATCGACTTCAATGGGTTTGACCTTTTCATAAAGGGTCTTTTCGACCAGGAATTTTACACCCCGATCCTCAAATACTTCATCACCCGTTGTTGACTCATCCAGAGCCATGCCCAATGAGGGCCCGGATCAGCCGCCCTCTTGCATCACGACCCTGATGGAAGGGGCCTCGGGGCGACTCTTAAGGAATTCCTTAATCATCTCGCTCGCTTTTTCAGATACGGAAAACATGTTACTCTCCTTTGTGTGGGCTTATAGCCCGACAGAATTTCACTTAAATTAACGATAAAATCCCATTTGTCAAATAGTTTTTTCATGGTTTCACAAAAAAAGCCCGTTTACATCTTGTGGCAGCGGTCGCAATTCTCCTTTACGGAGAAGGCCTCTTTGCTGTCTATGTGACAGGCGCCGCAAGATTTTCCCCCCTCCATCTCCGCCATCGTTATTCTCTTGTTTTTCGCGGAGGGAAGGTAGAGCTTGACATGGCAATCTCCGCACTTGTACAGGCCAGTGTGAAATTCGTGGCTGAATTTGACATCCCCCGAATCCTTCAGCTTGAAGTCGACTTCTTTTACGGGATGGCACTTGATACATTCATCCGTCTTAAAGGCTTCTTTGCCGTTGTGACAGGCGCCGCAGGACTTTCCTTTATCCATCAAGGCCATGGGGACCGGCTTTTTCACCGCCAGATCGAAGATCTTGGGGTGGCAGACGTCGCATTTCCCATCGCGGAGATGTTTCTTGTGACTGAAAGTCACCGGTCCCGTTTCTTTCACTTTGATGCTGACATTCGCCACTTGATGACATTGGATGCATTCCTTCAGGTCAAAGGCCCGCTTGCCGTTGTGACAGGCGCCGCAGGACTTGCCTTTTTCCATATCAGCCATGGTGTATCGGTTCTTGACCCTGAGGTTGAAAATGGCATTGTGGCAGGTCTTGCAGTTATTCTTTATACCCTCCTGTTTGAAGTGCTGGTTGTGGTCGAATACGACCTTACCGAAATTGGCTGTCTTGAATGTGACATCTTTGATGTTGATCGCATAGGCGAAAGAGCCAATGAAGATCGTGATGATCAATATAAAAAAAGCGGGCCGCTGCCTCATGACTGCCTCCGAAAAATAAAATAAGGACAGAATCTCAGATCACTGAGACCGTCCTGTCTACTGCGCAGGCTGTCGATCACAAAAACACGGCAGCGGGCACGGGAATAAACGGCCCGCCGCTCCCAGTGATCTTGAAACCATAGAAAAATACCCGCGATTAGTCAACCCATATTGTCCGGTCG
>PNOO01000167.1 GCA_013824905.1 Syntrophus sp. (in: bacteria)
CCGTCGGTGCTTTGCGACCTGGCCAATCCCGAAGAGGCGGGACGGGTGCACCAGGCGGTCGACGAGATTTTCGCGGCCGCCCTCGCCGTCGGCGGGACGCTTTCCGGCGAGCACGGGATCGGCATCACCAAGCGGCCGTACATCGCCCAGGCGCTGGGCGAGGCCGGTGTGAAGACCCTCATGGCAGTAAAAAAGGCGCTTGATCCGAAGGGGATATTGAATCCCGGGAAGATCTGGTGACGGCGGAATTCGCACGCCTTGCCTCTGGACGTTTTACGAAGCCGCCCTATGGCGGTTTAAAGGCTTTTTTGATATGGGAACGAAGGATCGAGGGGGAACAGGGTTCATGCATGAGACCGCGGACGCCGAATTGTTGCAGAATGCCAGGAAGATCGTCAGCCAGTGCGACCGCTGCGGGGCCTGCCTGCCGGTCTGCCCGCTCTTCGGGGCGAGGGACATCGAATCGGCAAGCGCGCGGGGAAAGAACACGATCGCACGGGCCCTCGCCGAGGGCGGCATCGAGCCGGTCCCGGACGTGCTCGCTGCGGTCAACTTTTGTCTGTTGTGTCGGGCCTGTGTGGAGAACTGCCCAAGCAAAGTCAAGACCGACGAAGCAATGATCGACGTCCGCCAGTGCCTCGTGAATCGGACCGGCGGTGTCAACGCGAAATACCGGGCGGTGGGCGGCTTTCTGAAAAGCCGCGGACTGGTGAAACTGGCGGCGGGCACGCTCGCGCTCCTTCGGAAACTCGGCCTCAACAGCGTCTTTCCCTATGGCATGGCGCCGGAAGAGTACACCCGGGCGCATTTCCTCGCCGCGTTCTCCGGGCCGGCCGCGCTCGGTCAGCCGACGCCGCCCTCCGATGTCAGAGTGACGGCGACGACGAAGGTGGCCTATTTTCACGGCTGCGGCATGAGGATGATGTTTCCTGCGGCGGCGGCGCAGACGCTTGCCATATTGCAGGGCACAACCCATGTCATAAGGAAGGACAACGTCTGCTGCGGTCTGCCGCACCTCGCCCACGGCCTGCGCGCGGAGTTCCTGGCGCTTGCCAGTCAGAACATCCGGCTTTTCGAGGATGCCGATCTGATCGTGAGCGACTGTGCCAGCTGCGGCGGGACGCTCAAACACACCGCTTCATGGTTTGCAGACGATCCTAAGTGGAAAGATCGGGCGGCCGCCTTCAGCGGCAAGGTGATGGACCTGACGGAGTACCTCACAAAGGTCGGCTACACCCCGCGGCGGAAGTTGGATGTCGCGCTTACCTATCACGATCCCTGCCACCTCGCGCGGGGCCAGGGGATCCGGCGGGAACCGCGCGACCTCCTGAGGGCGACCGGAAAATTCATCGAGATGGATGAATCGGAAACGTGCTGCGGAGGAGCGGGATCGTTCCATATCGATTATCCCGATATCGCAGCGACGATACTCGCGAAGAAGCGTGCAAACATCGAGCGAACGGGTGCGGCGATCGTGGTGACCGGCTGCCCCGGCTGCCTGATCCAGATGACCAAAGCGGCCAAGGACAGCGGGGGAAGATTCAAGGCCATGCACATCAGCCAAGTGATATAGAGAGGTGCGATGGTCGTTTTGTCTGATTTGAAAAAAATAAAAAGGGAAAGAGATATGTCTCAAGGAATCATCAGGATTGTTTTGACGAGCCCCGTCGGCGAGCAAAATGTGCAACGGATCAAAGCGGTCAGTGAACGGATCCACGTTGATCAGGTTTCTCCTTTGATCGTCGCGGAAAAGAAGGGGAATTTCGTCAACAAGGAGAAATTGACTCTCCTGCTGCAGGAGGCTGAGGTCATCTATGGCTGGATCCACCAGTTTCCCAAAGACCTTCCGGAGAGGACCTCCCGCCTGAAGTGGATCCAGGCCATGTCGGCGGGAGTGGATGGATTGCCTAAGGAGATCCTGAAAGGTCATATACGGATAGCGACGGCCAGCGGACTCCATGGGACACCGATGGGAGAGGTGGTTTTGGAGATGATGCTGATGTTTGCAAAAGACGCCCCGTCCTGCTTGCTGATGAAGCAGGCCAAGGAATGGCGGCGTTATAAACCGAAGCTTCTTCGGGGTCAGACCGTGGGGATCTTGGGACTGGGGGTCATCGGAAAGGAGATCGCCCGCCTGTGCAAGGCTTTTGATATGAAGGTGATCGGTGTCCGCAGGTCCGACGGACCGGAACACGCGTTTCCGGATATGGATCTCGTGTATCCCCGGGAACGTCTGCCTGAGCTGCTGGCCGAGAGCGACTTTGTCGTTCTGGCTCTTCCCCTCACGAAAGAGACGAAAGGCTTGATCGGGGAGAAGGAGCTGCGGGGAATGAAGTCGAGCGCCTATTTGATCAATGTGGCGCGCGGGGCTATCGTTGATGAAGGGGCGCTGCTGCGCGCACTGGAGGAAAAATGGATTGCCGGGGCGGGGCTCGATGTTTTCATCAAGGAACCCCTGCCTCCGGAAAGCAAATTCTACGAACTGCCCAACGTGATCTTCAGCCCTCACATTTCCGGGGATATGCCGGATTATGAATGGCGCGCCACCGACGTGTTCTGTGAAAACCTCAGGAGGTATCTCGCGGGCGAGCCCTTTCAGCACGAGGTGGATAAGGAAAAGGGGTATTAATATGTCCTGTCGGCCGGCAATGGAGCCTTTATGAAAAGGCGCCCGAGCGGGAAAGGCTTCCCCCTCCTGCGCGGGACTCCTCACCGGCGCCGACATAGATCTGCACGTTTCCGCCCGTCGGAGTAAAGGGCGGGGAAAATGTAAAAGGAAGCGGTCGGCGCCGGATCGTCAGGCTATTTCTTGTCGCGGATTTTGGCGTGGCACTCGCCGCATTTGCCCTTGATCTCTCCCAGCCTGGCCTTGACGGTGTCGCCGTCCTTCTTGGCGGCGGCAGCGGAGACGTCTCCGGCAAGTGATGAAACGGCCAGGGTCAACTCTTTGCCGAGGGGGTTGGGATGGTTTTCACCGACTTTCTTGGTCTGGGCGGCCAGCTCGGTTGCATCCTTGGCAACGGCCTCGAATTTTTTTGCAGCGAGGTTTTCCGTCATTGCGGTCATCCAGGCGGCTCGGGCCTGCATCAGTTTCTGGGCAGGGCGCAGTTCCGGCTGGACTTGTTCCGCAGCAAAGGCGAAGACGGAAACGGCGAAGACGGAAATGAACAGCATAGCAAAAATCTTTTTCATAAGTCGCTCCTTTCGTTTTACGGGTTATTCTTCCTGCTTGCGGAGGCGATGCTTGATCATCTTGAGCTGAAGGCCCTTCCGGCTCAGCCCCAGCCGTTCAGCCGCCCTGGTGACGTTGCCGCCGCACTCATCGAGGCAGCGGGCGATGATCTGTCGCTCCATTTGCTCCATATGGCTCTTCAGGACGTCATGTCCGGGCACTTCCGTTGGTTCCCCGTTGGAAAGGTTTGGTTCGGAGGCGGCGCTGGTGATCTCCGGTGGAACGAGCTTCAACGTCAGGGAAGGTCCTTCCGCCATGAGGATCATCCGCTCGACGAGGTGTTCCAGTTCCCGGATGTTTCCCGGCCAGGGGTAGGCGATGAAACAGTCCCGGACCTCCGGGTCGAGCCCCTCGACCTTGCTTCCGAGTTTCCGGTTGAATTTCTCGATGAAATAATCGGTCAGGGGGAGTATGTCCTCAGTCCTTTCTCTGAGCAGCGGTATGTGGATAGGAAAGACGTTGAGGCGATAGAAGAGATCTTCCCGAAACTTGCCCTCTTTTACCGCCTGTACGAGGTTTCTGTTCGTCGCTGCGATAAGGCGGACATCAACGGAGACGGTCTTGATACCGCCGACCCTCTCGAAATTCTGATCCTGGATCGCCTGGAGGAGTTTTGCCTGCATCTCCCGGGGGATTTCGCCGACCTCATCCAGAAAGAGGGTCCCCCGGTGAGCAAGCTCGAACCTTCCCGGTTTCGCGGTCACAGCGCCGGTGAACGCCCCTTTTTCGTAGCCGAAAAGCTCGCTTTCAACGAGATTTTCCGCGATGGCGGCGCAGTTGATCTTGATGAAAGGTTGCTTGTTCCGGGTGCTGCTGCGATGGATGGACCGGGCGATCAGTTCCTTGCCCGTTCCCGTTTCCCCTGTGATGAGCACCGTCGTCATTGTCGGCGAGACCTTGCGGATAATCTCGTGGACCTCGGCCATACGGCTGCTGGCGCCCACGATTCTGTACGGATTTTCCTCACCGTTTGCCGCCGAGAGGTCACGGTCGTTGCTTAATCGGGTCTTGACCGCCTTGAGGATCACCGTTTTGAGCTCATCCTGTTCAAAGGGTTTGGTGAGGTAATCGAACGCCCCTTTTTTCAAGGCGTCCACGGCGTTCGCGACAGTGCCGTAGGCGGTGAGGATGATAACCGGCAGGGCGGGATCGTCCTGCATGATCCGATCGAGGAGGTCCATACCGTCGAGCCGCGGCATCCGGAGGTCCGTAGCGACGACGGCAATCTTCTCCTCCCTAAGGACCCGCAGGGCCTCCAGGCCGTCGGCGGCAGTGACTACCTCATAGCCCTCCTTTTTCAGCATGGCCTTGAGGACCAGTCGCATATTCAGCTCGTCGTCCACGATGAGGATCTTTGCCGCTTTCATTCCGGCGCCTGCCTTTCCTTTTCGTCCTGCCGGGGCGTCTTTCCTGCCCTGAGGAGATGTACTATCCATCGGATCGTTTCTTTCTGTCAAGCTCCCTCCATTCTAGCGCACTGTTTCAAGACGGATATAGAAAATGGTTCCCTTGCCGGGGATCGATTTTACCCGGATCCGTCCCCCGTGGTTCCGGATGATACGCTGGCAGACGGCCAGCCCGAGACCGACGCCCCGTTCCTTGGTGGTGAAGAAAGGGGTGAAGATCTGCTTGAGCGTCTCGCGGCGTATCCCCTGTCCCGTGTCCCTGATGGAGATGCCCACCGCATCGCCGGTATCGCTGTCGATCCGGAAAGTCCGGACCGTCAGCGTTCCGCCGTCCGGCATCGCCTCGATAGCGTTAATGACGATGTTCAGGATGACCTGGTGGATCTGCTCCTGGTCCATGGGGACCGGCGGCAGATGGGGATGGAGCTCCCACTGGATGTCTATCCGGCCTGAGATGCTGTTCGCTTCGACAACGGTCAGAGCTTTTTCTATGACGGCGTTGATCGACTTTGGTTGTAGATTGGGCAGGTAGGGGCGTGCATAATCGAGGAACTGGGTGACCACCCGATTGAGGCGATCCACTTCTTCGGTAATGACGTCCAGGAGATTCCGCTGCTCCGCGCTTTCCGCTTCGGATCTGAGGACCTGGGCGGCCCCTTTGATCGAACCGAGAGGGTTCCTTATCTCGTGGGCGAGTACGGGGGCCATCTTCTCCAGGAGCAGGGCCTTTTCTCTTTCCAGTTTCTCGTCCAGGTCAAACGGTGAAGTGAAGACGTCCTTGATCTCAGGGTAGATCCGCGTGAGCAGCCTCTTGAGGAGGACCTGGAACGGCCCGATGGCGATGATGATGAGAAAGGAGACCATCAGGACGAGTGTGAACGGCGGTGCGGGTCTCTGCCCGAAAAAGCCGATGATGAGGTAGAAGAAGACGGTCGTGAAGAGAGTGACGATCAGGATGACGAGGGCGCGGGTCATCAGATCGTGG
>PNOO01000168.1 GCA_013824905.1 Syntrophus sp. (in: bacteria)
TGCGATGCTCGCCCCGGCCCCGGGAATGATGCCGATGATGAGGCCGACAAAACCGGTCCAGACGATCAGCCACCAATGCTTGGCCGTGAGCACCAACCCTTCAATGGTGTCGGCCCAGTTGGATTGGGCGGCCCTTTCCTGTCCCTCTTTCGTCAGGATGGTCTTTTCCTCGATCATCGCCAGGGCCTCGGAGATGGCAAAAAGCCCAATGAGAGCCGGGACCAGCGGCACCCCGTCATAGAGTTCGAGGAACCCGAAGGTTGCCCGCGGTGTGGAATAGATATGGTCCGTACCGATGGCGCCGATCAGCAGGCCCAACAAGCCGGCAATCAGACCCTTCAGCATGTCCTTGGCGGCAATTACCGCGATCAGGGCAAGCCCGAACAGGATGATCACCACCATTTCGACACTGCGCACATAATAGCTGAGCCGGAGGAGGTAGGGGAGGGCCACCACGACGGCGATGGAGGTGATCAACCCGCCTATGACCGAGGAGGTGAAGCTCAGGACGAGTGCCTGCTGGGCCTGCCCCTTTTTCGCCATCGCGTAGCCGTCTATGGTTGTTGCGGCGGCGCCGCCGGTTCCGGGGATGTTGACGAGGATGGCGGGAATCCCCCCGCCCAGATGTGTAGCGCAGTACAGCGAGGTCATAAAAACGAGCGCCACTTCGACCTTCATTGCCAGCGTGAGAGGCAGAAGCATGACCAGCACATTCTGCGCGTTGAATCCGGGAACGGCACCGACAATGGTTCCCAGGATCACCGCCGGGATGATGATCCACCACCATCCGAAGGCCGTGTATATTAACTTGAGCAAGAGTTCTGTATCCCAACCCATCATTTGAGTGCCTTTCGATTTAGAAGATCCGTGTTAGGATGTATTCGACCGGTCCGTGAGGGAAGCGCGTGTCGAGGACGGCGATGAACAGCACGTAGCCCCCGGCGGCCATGGAAAGCGCCGTCGCAAGAATGGGCCGCGGTTTTCTTACGCCAAGGATCAACAGAGAAGCGCACATAAAAAGAAAGAGACCCAGCGTGAATCCGAAGAAAGGGAGTGTGGCGATAAAAACGACGATGGCGGCTGCCAAACCCCAGCGCTTGCCCTGGAATTCCAGCGGATAGAGGAGCTTATCCATACCGAGCGTCGCCTCTCCCCGCTTCACCTGGAGTGCCGTCCTCACGAGAAGGACCGCAACCAGAAGGATCAGAAGCCCCCCGATCGCCAGGCCGTCCGCCTTTGCTTCCCAGTTAAGCTCCCAGACAGTGCTATAATAGTAGATGGTGAAAGCGACGGCGAGCGCCGGTATGATGAGGTCGGCGCCGATCGCCTTGCGCTTTGGTTTCCGGTTATTCGGCTTTGTAGTCATTTTTTACCCTTCCTCCCGCGCCTTATTGGCGGTTTTCCACTCCCCCATAGGGCCTCTTTGCCCGGCAGAATATTCTTTGCTTCACCAGCCGGGCACAAATGATCCCTGTCTATGCGAAAGGTCGCTATTTTTTCTTGGCCGCCAATATGCTCTTGTACTTCTTGGCGAGATCGATCATGGCCAGGGCGTAAGCCGTGCACACTGAACGGTCCCCATATTCGATCGTCTCGAAGGGGGCGCCGGTCTTTAAGTACCCTTCCTTATAGGCCGGATCGTCGAAGACCAGCCTGGCTGTTTTGTTCAGTTTATCAAAACGGTCCGGGTATTTTTGGATCGCCTCCGTGTGGATGGCCCAGGACCGCGACGAATAGAGGTCCGGAATCTTCGTCCCGAACACCTTGTTGACCGGCGGGGCGTTTCCGGAGAGCTTGGCAAGCTTGTTCGCCGAGTTGAATACGGTCAGGATGCGGAAACTGTCTCCCATGCTGATGGGATTGGCCATAGGGAGCACCCCGCAGTCCGCCTCGCCGTTGAGGACGGCGACGTTGGTGGGATTGCCGCCGCCGTAGGGAATGAGGTTGAACTTGGCCCCGGTTGCATCTCCGAGGGCCAGGACGCCGATGGATGCCGGATGGGGCAGGCGGCTGGTTGCCGTTGTGATCGCCCGTTTCTTGCCCTCGGCCACGACGTCCTCGATGGTCCGGAACGGGCTGTCCTTGCGGACATAGAGGCAGCTGTCGTCGATGTCGAGGCGGCAGAAATAGATGTAGTCGTCCGGAAACTTGTATTTGGGAGATTGCAGGGCGTACATGATCATTTCCGCACCCATGTTGCCGAACAGGAGGTTGTAGCCGTCCCTGTCCTTTCGCCCGACGTATGTTTCGTATCCCACCTGCCCCGCCGCTCCATCATAAAAGTCGTACTCGAAACCGACGCCGAGCGATTTCTTCCAGATATCGCAGAACGTGCGGGCGAGCCGGTCCGCACTGCCTCCCTGACCCGTGGGAATCACCACCTTGATCGTCCGGTCCGGATAGGCCGCAAAGGCCTCGCGCAGGGGGAGCCCCCAAAGCGCCCCGGCGCCTGCCACCGCAACGGACCCCTTGATAAATTGCCTGCGTGTCAATCCCTGGAAATCGTCTGTCATGAGCCACCTCCGTTATACTGAATGCTTGATAAAACCTAAATACTTCACCCTTCACGAGGGAGTGATTAGAATCCGAGTGCTTGTTTGTCAAGGAGTATTTCGTTGTTTAAGAAAAGGCCGCAAGCCATGCTGCTGAAATCTTGCCCGGCCGGATGGGCCCGTAACGATCCTGGCGAACGTCTTTGCCGCCGCCGTGGCGTCTGCCCGATACCAGAGCGAATAGGTGGTGGCGAGGTCAAACTCCCCGGGGAAGGGGCCGACCAGCGCTGAGGGGTCAGCCTGCAAGATTTCGCTGATCTGGGTGACGCCGAGTTCCGCTTCGCCGGTGAGGATCATGTGCATCGTCTCGACGCCGTCTTTTGCGAGCTTGGACTTTTTGATCGTCTCATTTTTGATACCGAGTATTTCAATCACCCCCAGGAAGTGCTTGCCGATGGTGGCGCCGCGCGCCGGGTCGGAAAATGCGATGCGCGGTGCAGCGAGGAGAGCCGCTTTGAGTTTTTCCGGCGTCGATATATCCGGTTTTATCTTCCCGGGCGCCATCGCAAAACCACCCACGGTATCGCCAAGGATTTCCGTGATGCCGCCTGTCAGTTTCCCGGTTTTTTCCGCATTGCTGATGCGTGTTTGAGAGGTGATCAGAAAGATCGCGCCGCCGTCCGCCAGAAAGAGCTGCTCCGCGGCGCCGGCGGTATCGAAAACCAGCGCAATCTTGCGGCCGGAAGCTTTTTCGAATTCGGCCGCCAGTTCGGTGAGGGGCGCTTTCACACCGGCCGCGGCATACAGACGCAGTTCCTCGGGGAAGGCGTGCGCAGCCAAGCTGGGCGAAGAGCCCGCAACCCGCATTTTTTTTAGGGAAACAATATTGTCGGGTGGTGCGGAAGCCATAGCGAACTCTCCGGTGTCATAGCCCTCCGGAAACGGGAGCACTGTTGCGCAATAAGCGTTTCCATCGATTACTCCCGCCGTAAGTCGGGATAGCCAGGACGCAGGGGGAAGTCTATATGCCCACCGTTTCTAGCTGTTTGGCGGGATAGCGGGTTCCTGCGGTGATGCCGATAGGAAATGCCCTGGTCAGTGTATCGATCTCCTCGTCCGTGAGGGTGATGTCCACCGCTGCAACGTTCTGTTCGAGATAGCTGCGGCGCTTGGTTCCGGGGATCGGCACGATGTCGTCACCCTGCGCGTGCACCCACGCCAGTGCGACCTGTGCGGGCGTGCATTCCCTGCCGGCTGCGATTTTTTCGATTGGGGCGAGCAGCTCTACATTGTGACTGAAGTTGCCCGGATTGAAACGCGGGTGGTCGTGCCGACGGTCTTTCGGCAACAGCGTGTCCAGGTTCTTGATGGTGGCGCTTAAAAATCCGCGGCCGAGCGGCGCATAGGCCATGTAACCGATCCCTAGTTCCCGACACGTGGGCATTATATGGCTTTCCGCATCACGGCTCCAAAGTGAATATTCGGTCTCGACGGCAACGATCGGATGCACCTTCTGAGCGCGGCGTATCGTCTGGGGCCCCGCTTCCGATAAGGCGAGATAACGCGCCTTCCCCTGCTCGACGAGACGCTTCATCGCTCCGACGGTCTCTTCGATCGGGACCATCGGATCGACACGATGCAGGCCATAGATGTCGATCACGTCGACACCGAGGCGCCGCAGGGATGCGTTGCATGCCTGCGGCACGTATTCGGGATGGCCGCCGCTCAAACCGGTTGTGTTGCCGCCGCCAAGCCGGAGATTGCCGAATTTGGTTGCGATCAACGCCGCGTTTCGCTTGCCTTTCAAGGCGCGACCTACCAGTTCTTCATTCACCCCGCCTCCGTAAGCGTCGGAAGTAACGATGAGATTGACACCGAGATCCAGCGCCCGATGGATGGTCGCGATCGATTCTTCGTCGTTGGGTTCGCCGTAGCTGATCGACATGCCCATGCAACCCAGCCCTTGCGCCGAGACGAGAGGTCCGTTCGCTCCGAGTTTGCGTTGCTGCATTTTCTCCTCCTGTTTTACGAGAACTGCGTGACGAGGCTTAGCAGTTGGACTTATGCTTGTCAAGAAATTTATTCTGTTGAATTTGTCGATGAAATCGGTGTTAATGACGTGCGGATTTTTAAATAATATTATAAGTGATAACAGATTGATGTATGTTATCGCCGAACATGAATCAAAAAAGATCTTGACCGTGAATATCCTATAGGATATAGCATCCGAACCGATGGATTATTGCAACGAAACGGTGCAAAAAATATGGCGATCGCCTCCAAAACGAAAAATGTGGCTGTTTATAACAAACTGCGACAGGGCATCATCAAGGGGAAATTGAAGCCCGGCCAGAAAGTGGTCATGGCCGAGCTTGCAAAGGTTTTCGGGATGAGCGAGACCCCGGTCCGGGAAGCGATCCGAAGGCTGGAAAGCGAAGGGTATATCGATTTTACGCCCCATATGGGCGCCATTGTTACGAAAATCGACGAGGGAGAACTGGTTGAAATATACCTCATCCGGATTGCGCTGGAGGAACTCGCGACGAGGCTTGCCGGCCCGCATATCGTGGATAAGGATATCGATTTTCTGAACCGGAAGAACCACGAAATGGAGGCGGCAATCCAGCAGGGCCGATACGAAAATCTCGCCGCGATGAACAAGGCCTTTCATTTGAGAATCTACAAAGCGGCGCCGTTTCCCAGGCTTTACAAGATGATCTGCGATCTCTGGGACACGTTCGAACGCTGGCCGAGTGTTTTTTCGTATGTGCCGGAACGGGCCGCCGCGGCAGTGGAGGAGCATAAGAGGATCATAGAGGCGCTCCGGGCAGGGGATACGGATCAGGCCGATCGCCTGATCAAAGAGCAGAAGGAGCGTACGATGGAGGCGCTGCAAAAGTATATGGCGCAATGCTATTAACCGTTCATATTTTAACAAAGGAGGAAAAAATGGGAATCAAAACAAGAGTCGTGGTAGCGGTTGCCCTTCTGGCCAGTCTGTTTATTGGTCTTCCAACAATGGTTGAAGCCCAGACCAGGACAAAGATAAAGTATGGTCTGGGAGATGTCCTCACCACGGATGACCTGCAGCTCCTGATTGCCGTGGAGAGGGCGAAGACGCGTGGG
>PNOO01000169.1 GCA_013824905.1 Syntrophus sp. (in: bacteria)
CCGCCATCGTGATTCCCGGTCTGGACGGGCTCATGATCCCCAAACCCGAATCGGCCGAAGAGATTCAGCACATCGACCAGTTGGTCACCCGGCTTGAAAAGGAACGTGGATTACCCGCCGGAAAGATCTATTTCGACCTGATCGTCGAAACTGCCGCCGGGGTGGTCAATATCAACAGCATCGCCAAGGCGAGTCCCCGGATCACCCAGATGAATATCGGCCAGGGGGACCTCTCCGTTAGCATGGGGTTCCCCCGCTTTATCGAACTGAATTTCGAACAGTACTTCCATGCCGAAAACACGTTACTGTTTGCGGCGCGGGCCGCCAAGGTGCAGGCCCACAGTCTCGGGGCGCAAAACGGCGTCGATTTTACCGATATATCGCTGGGGGATGAAGCGATGTTCAAGGCCTGCCAGCATGCCCAATGGATGGGTTTCATGGGGGCCAGCATCATCCATCCGGGGTGGGTCAATGCCTGTAATGAGGGGTTCAAGCCGTCGCAAAAGGATCTGGATATGGCCCGCAAAGTGAAGACGGCCCTCGACGAAGCGTACGCCCAGGGGAAAGGGTCTGTGACCGTGGACGGGCGTATGTATGATGTGGCCAACATGAAGCACGTCAACTACATTCTCCTGCGTGCCGAGGCCATCGCCCGGCGTGAAGCGGAAAAGGAGGCGGCGTTGAACGTAGTGAAGAGCGCCTGAAGACGCTTCGATCGCCATAGCGCCGGGAAATCAAGCGCCGTGGAAAACTTTTTTTCAAAGAAAGGTGATCGCATGGCAAAGGGACTGGATGGGATCCGGGTCATCGAAGTGGGAGGCGCCGCCGCCATGCCCCTGGCGGGGATGCTGATGGCCGGTTGGGGGGCCGAGGTGATCCATGTCGAGCCGCCCGGCCGGGGTGACATGATGCGGACATTGCTCAAAGAGGGGGCCGGGGGGTGGATGAAACCCCACGAGGTCAACTACCTCTGGGAGCATATGGACCGTAACAAGAAGGGGGTCGCCATCCACATAGGAACGCCCGAAGGACAAGCCGTTCTTTATAAACTCATCGCCGGGGCGGACGTCTTCCTCAACAACCTCCGCCCCTACGAGATGGAGAAATTCAATCTCACTTACGAGGCGCTGGCGAAGGTCAACCCAAAGATCATCTTTGCCAACCTCACCGGATACGGGCTGAAGGGACCGGAGAAAAACGCCGGTGGGTACGACTCTGTTGCCTTCTGGGCGCGCAGCGGCGTCATGGATCTCCTCCACGAAGCCGACAGCTCCCCCAATATCTCCCGGCCCGGGTACGGGGACAGCATCAGCTCCCTGTGTCTTTTGTCCGGAATCATGGCGGCCCTTCTCATCCGGGAACGAACAGGTGTCGGCCAGGAGGTGGAGGTTTCCCTCTTCAACACGGCGACTTATGCGCTGGGCTTCGACATCAGCCACTGCCTCATCACCGGGGAAGACGCGTTTCGCCCCCAGCGCAAAGCCTTGGGGAACCCGATCCGAAACGTCTATCCCACGAAGGATAACCGATGGGTCATGCTGGGGATGACCAACGCCCAGCACTACTGGCCCTCCTTCTGCAGGGCCATCGAACGGGCGGATCTGGAGAATGATCCCCGGTTTGCGACACTGGAAGCCCGCGCCCGGAACTCCGCTGAGCTGGTGACGATCATCGAGGGGATCTTCCGCACGAAAACGTATGCGGAATGGATCGAGATCCTTTTGCTCAACAAGCTCATCTGGTCGCCGGTCAAGACCCCCCTGGAGGTGACCCGGGACGAACAGGCCCTGGCCAATGAATTTTTCGTGGAATGGGACCATCCACAGTACGGCAGGATCAAGGTCCTCAACAATCCGATCAAGTTGTCCAAGACGCCCGCGGAGATCCGGATGAGGGCGCCCGCTCTGGGCGAGCATACCGATCAGATCATGAAGGAGGCCGGTTACTCGGAAGCGGAGATTGCGGAGCTGAAGAAGGCAGGAACCATCGGGTAGGGAATCGGAACCCGCGTCAGGGCAGGCGGGGATCTCTTACGGATGCCTGGTCACAAGGAACATCTATCGCGTAAGGAGGGAAGAGATGATGAAAAAAGGTTGGATTGCCGTCGTTGTGGTTTGTTCGTGTTTTCTCATCAACATGTGGGGCTGGGGAGGCCAAGTATCGGCCTACACCGGCGAAGGGCAGAAGGCCATGGTACTCAAATCGGGCTCCGAAGATCCCGATAACGCCGCCATGGGGATGGCCGGAATTCGCTTCGCCGAGCGGATCAAAAAGGAGACCAACGGCAAGATTCAGATCACGCACTACGGCGGCTCGCAGCTCGGCTCGGCGCGTCAGATGATCGAGTCGGTCAAGGGCGGGGCGCTGGCCTTTATGATCTCCGGGATGGGCGGGTGGAACCCGATCCTGGACACGGCAGTTCTTCCGTACCTGTTTAGGGACCTCGATCATGCCGATAAGGTGATCAACGGGCCGCTCTGGGAGGAGCAGAACAAGAGGCTGGTCGAGAAATCGGGGATCCGGACCGCCGGCTGGGTCTTCCGGGGGCTTCGCAACTGCACCTTCGGCAAGGTCGCGGTTCATAAACCTTCCGACATGGCCGGGATGAAGTTCCGCGTTCCGGAATCAGCGGTCAATCTGGATACCTGGCGGGCCGTCGGCGCCAAGCCGACACCCATGGCCATCGCCGAGGTATACACGAGCCTTCAGCAGGGGGCGATCGACGGGCAGGAGAACCCCACCGACTTCATCATCAAGAGCAGTTTCTTCGAGGTTCAGAAATACCTGGTGCTGACCGGACACGTCAACCCGCCCGGCTGGGTGCAGATCAGCGACAAGGTGTGGCAGGATCTGACACCGGAGACGAAAAAGGTATGGATGGAGGTCTGGAACGGGGTCTCCATGGAACTGCGCAAGGAGATGCTGGCAAAGGAGAACGAGAACCACGGGATCTGGAAGGCCAAGGGCGGCCAGGTGATCGTCCCGGATGTCCCCGCCTTCCGGGAAGCCATGAAGGATGTCTGGAAGAAATTCGCCCCCAAGGCCTGGGGCGAAGGGTTCTACGAGAAGATTCAGGCGGTGCGCTGATCTTGGTTTTCCACAGAGGGTGAACCGTTCCCGTCGGCGGGATGGGTTGAGGATCCTCAGCAGACAGGTTCGAGGGTCGGACAGCTTGCCGGCAGGAGGTGTCAAGATCAATAATCGGGTGCAACGGGCCGGGATGAATGCATGAATCCCGGCCCGATCCATTCACTTCCTTGTGATCGCCTCAGATAAGGAAAGGAGAAGGTATGATGATAAGGCCAGGAAATCGATTTGCCGAAGGCCTGACGGCCTCTCTGGAGTATCTGACCATGGCGTGCATCGCCATAATGAGCATCCTTGTCATTGCCCAGGTCGTCCTCCGGTATGTATTCAACGATCCCCTCACCTGGTCGGAGGAGATGGCCCGGATCGTTTTCATCTACCTTTCGTTCATCGGGATCGGCGCAGCTTACGGCCGCCGAAGGCATATGTTCATCGACGCCCTCATCATCGTCCTTCCGGCGAAGGTGAAACGGGCCGTCCAGTATGCGGTCACCGGGATCGCATCGGCCTTTCTTCTGGCCGTCATCGTGATAACGGCCCGGTCGATGGTGGTGCTGTACCGGGTCGACATCACCACCCCGGCGCTTGAATATCCCATGGCCTTTGTTTATCTGGTCATCCCCCTGGGTTTGTCAGCGCTCATTACCCAGATGTGGCTCGATCTCTATAAAGAAGGGGGGTCCTGATGCTCCTCCTGTTTGGTATCATGTTGATTTTCATCCTCCTGGGAATGGAACTGGGAACGGCCATGGGGTTAAGCGGCATGGTGTACATCCTCTACTCCTGGCTGGGTCCGTCTCCGATCCCGCTTTCGATCATCCCCCAGAACTTTGTCCATGGATTGGATTCCTTCCCGCTCCTGGCGGTTCCCCTGTTCATGCTGGCCGGCGAATTGATGGAAAAGGGGGGGGTGACAGCGCGTCTGGTGCGGTTCGCCCGGGCCCTCGTCGGACACATCACGGGGGGACTGGCCAACGTCTCGGTCGTCGTCAACATGATCATGGCGGGGATGTCGGGCTCTTCGGTCGCGGACGCCGCGGCCACGGGGACGATTCTTATCCCGGCGATGAAAAAGGCGAAATACTCTCCGGAGATGGCCGCCGCCGTCATCGCCTCCTCCGCCACGATCGGGCCGATCATCCCGCCCAGCATCCCTTTCGTCCTGATCGGCAGCATGACCGGCGTCAGCATCGGCCGGCTGTTCCTGGGGGGGGCCGTGCCCGGCTTCCTCATGGGGCTTATGCTGCTTATCACCACTTACCTGATCGCCCGGAAGAAGAAAATGGCCAAGGATTCGACGTTTGACGGGAAAGAGCTTCTCCTGAGCACGCGGGACGCCGTTTTGTGCCTGCTGATGCCTCTCGTGGTCCTGGGGACGATGATCTTCGGCATCGCCACGCCGACCGAAGCGGCGGGGATCGCCGTGGCCTACGCCCTGTTTTTGGGAGGGGTCATCTACCGGGAGTTTACCTGGTCATCCCTGATGGAGGCGCTCAGAAACAGCGCGCTGACTACGGCATCCATCGCCTTCACGATCGCCGGAGCCAGCGTGATCGGGTGGGTGGCGACCGCCGAGCAGGTCGGCCCGAAACTGGCCCAGGCGTTTCTGGCCATCACCGACAACCCGCTTTTGATCATGTTCATGATCAACGCGCTGATCCTGCTTCTGGGCTTCCCCCTGGAGCCCCTGCCGATGATCATGATGCTGATCCCCATCCTCATGCCGGTGGTCAAACAACTGGGGATCGATCCGGTCCACTTCATCGTCGTCTTTACGGTCAACATCCAACTGGCGCTTCTGACCCCTCCGGTCGGCGCGAATCTCTTCGTCGTTACGGCCATCTCGAAATCGACCATCCTGGCCGTCTCCCGGGAGCTGATTCCCTTTCTGGTGGCCCTGTTGGTCGCTCTGGTGATTCTGATTGTCTATCCGCCCGTCACCCTCTGGCTTCCGAAGGTGCTGATGGGGTAATCACCTCTTCTTCTTGATATCTCGCCGGCGCAGCTCCCCCCGGATGATCTTGCCGGTGTTCGTCATCGGGAGTTCGGTTACGAACTCGATCTCCCGCGGATACTCATGGGCAGCCAAGCGCGTCTTCACAAACTCCTTAATTTCCGAGGCCAGATCTTCGGTGGCCGGCGTCCCTGGTTTAAGGACGAGGAAAGCCTTGACGATCTCTGTTCGGACCGGGTCAGGGGTTCCAATGACAGCGGACATCGCCACGGCGGGGTGCTTGATCAGGCAGTCCTCGATCTCCGTGGGGCCGATTCGGTAGCCGGAGCATGTGATGATATCGTCCTTTCGGGCGACATACCATAGATAGCCGTCTTCATCCTTCTTCCCGAGGTCTCCGGTGAGCGACCAGTCGCCGATGAACTTTTCCCGCGTTGCCTGTGCATTCTGCCAGTAGTTGAGGAACAT
>PNOO01000170.1 GCA_013824905.1 Syntrophus sp. (in: bacteria)
CACATCCATCCCGATCAGGGCCGCGGGGAAGAGGCCGAAAAAGGAGAGGGCTGAATAGCGCCCGCCGATCTCCGGGTCGTTGAGGAAGGTGTGGCGGAAGCGGCGGGCCGCAGCGACTTCCGCAAGGGCGCTCCCCGGGTCGGTGATGGCAATGAAATGCCTCCCCGCCTCTTTTTCCCCGAGTTGCTCCGCGGCGATGTTGTAGAAGTATTTGAGGAAGGAGAAGGTCTCCACCGTCCCGCCGGACTTCGTGGAGACGATGAAAAGCGTCCGCTTCAGGTCGAGGTGCCCGGTCCGGTCGAGGACGGCCCCCGGGTCCGTACTGTCGAGGACGGCGAGGTCCAGGAAGCCATCGGCCACCCCAAAGATCCTCCGAAACACCTCCGGCGCAAGGCTGGAGCCTCCCATCCCAAGGAGGAGGGCGAAGGTATAGCCGTCGGCCCGGATGCCGTCCACAACGGTCTTGATTTCGGATAGGCGTCCCCCCATCACTCGTGGGCTGTCCAGCCAGCCGAGACGGTTTACGATCTCTTTCGTATCCGGCTTCCAGACGGTATGGTCCTTTCGCCCGATCCGCTCGACGATCCGGTTCTCTCGCAGGGCCCGGAGGGCTTCATCCGCAGCGGCCCGGCAGGATTCCGGGTGTAGCGTCAGCCTCTCAGTCGACATCGCCTCATCTCCTTACTGAGACCTGGTTTGCACAACTTGAAAATCGGATCCCGGAAACGCGCATTGGAGATTTTTCGTGGCGCCCTGCCCCCACAGCTTGAGCGCTCGCAAAGACGACTGTTTGAGCGCAAAGCGCGAGTTTCGTCTTTGCAGCGAAGCGAGGAGGCGCAGGGCCGAAAAATATCCAGCGTGCGGAGGGATCGCGATTTTCAAAAGTCTCATACTGTTTCCCGACCAAGGAGTCTCCGCGCCGCCGCAACGACCGCCTCGGCGGTGATCCCGAATTTCTCGTAGATCACCTTGTAAGGGGCGCTGGCGCCGAAACGGTCGATCCCCACGGTCTCCCCCTCCAGACCCACATAATGCTCCCAACCCAGACGGACCCCCGCTTCGACCGCCACCCGCGCCCGAACGGCGTGGGGAAGGACCCAGTCCCGGTACTCATACGGCTCGCGGTCAAAGAGCTCCCAGCTCGGAAGCGAGACGACACGGACGTGGATCCCTTCCGCGGCAAGCCTTCGGCCCGCATCGAGAGCGATCTCAACCTCCGATCCCGTCCCGATGAGGATCGTCTCCGGATCCCCTGCCGCCGACTCCCAGAGGATGTACCCCCCCCTCCGGAGACCGGCCGCCGGCTGGATTGCGTTTCGGTCGAGTACAGGCAGGTTCTGGCGCGTGAGGACGAGGGCCGTGGGGCCGGAGGCGTTTTCCAGGGCGGTGCGCCAGGCCTCCACCGTCTCATTCGCATCCGCAGGCCGGATCACGGTCAGGTTAGGGATCGCCCTCAGGCTCATCAGCTGTTCGATGGGCTGGTGGGTGGGGCCGTCCTCGCCGACGCCGATACTGTCGTGGGTGAAGACATAGACCACCCGGAGCCCCATCAGGGCGGCCAGACGGATCGACGGCCGCATGTAGTCGGCAAAGGTGAAGAAGGTCCCCGTGAAGGGGAGAATTCCCCCGTGGAGGGCCATTCCGCCTGCGATCGCCGCCATCGCGTGCTCCCGAACACCGAAGTGGATGTTGCGACCACCGTATCCCCATTCCCCGCCGACAGCCCCCTCACGACAGTCGGGCGGTTCTCCCGGCCTCTGAAAATCACCCTGTCCCTTCAGCCATGTGAAGGTGGAGGGGTTCAGATCGGCCGACCCCCCCATCAACTCCGGGACCACCGGGGCCAGGGCCTGAAGAACGGCTTCCGAGGTCTTGCGCGTCGCTTCATCCTTTGTTCCTGAAGCGTAGCTGGGCAGCGCCTTCTCCCAGTCGGCAGGCAGTTCACCCTTCATCACCCGGATGAATTCGGCCGCCTCCCCCGGATGGACGGCGGTATAACGTCCGAAACCCTCCTTCCACGTCCCCTCCTGACCGGCGCCTGCGGCCCCGCCCTCGCGGAAGAAGGCGAGGACCTCTTCCGGTACGAATAGAGCAGGCTCTTGCGGCCAGCCAAGGTTTTCTTTCGCCGCCCGAAGCTCCTCCGGCCCGAGGGGGGCGCCGTGTGCACCGCTGGTATTCTGCTTCCCGGGCGCCCCGCAACCGATCGTCGTTCGGACCCGAATGAGCGACGGCTTCGTTGTCTCGGCCTTCGCTTCGACCAGGGCTCTATCGATCGCCGCGACATCGTTGCCGTCAGAAACAGAGATCACCTGCCACCCGGCAGCGGCAAACCGCCCGCTGATCTCCTCGGTAAAACTCAGAGATGCAGATCCGGACAGGACGATCCCGTTGTCGTCGTACAGGACGATAAGCTTTCCCATACCGAGATGGCCCGCCAAGGCGGAGGCCTCGGAAGAGAGCCCCTCCATGAGATCGCCGTCGCTCGCCAAGACGTAGGTAAAATGATCCACAATGCGGTGACCGGGACGGTTGAAGCGAGCCGCCAGATGGGCCTCCGCGATCGCCATCCCCACCGCCGCGGCGAATCCTTGACCGAGCGGCCCTGTCGTCATCTCCGCCCCGGGGGGATGCCGGTGCTCCGGATGGCCCGGCGTTTTGCTCCCCCACTGTCGGAAGGAACGGAGGTCGTCGAGGGAGAGGTCATAGCCGGTCAAATAGAGGAGGGCGTAAAGGAGCATCGAGCCATGCCCGGCGGACAGGACGAAGCGGTCGCGGTCGACCCACAGAGGATCGGCCGGATGATGCTTCAGGTGCCTCGTCCAGAGGGTATAGGCCGCGGCCGCCGCCCCCATCGGCATTCCGGGGTGGCCGGATTTGGCCTTTTCGACAGCGTCCGCCGCCAGAAAACGAATCGTATTGATGCACATCTCCTCCAGGGTGGCTTGTACGCTCATGCTGAAGTCTCCTCTCATCGCAACCGTATTTGATATTGTAAGATTCGTCATCCCCGCAGAAAAAGACTATCGCCTCGCGGCGCAGGACCGACGGGAGCTCGCACCCATGGTCATGAGATCCCCGTATTGCCCCCCTTCTTTCCGGTAAGGAAAAGACGATTCTGACGCAGCCACATTACAACAACAGGCCTCTTTAGACAAGGGGATTGGATCTAATGTCACTATTTGTATTGACAAAAACGGTTTTTGCAGGCACCGTGAACCGCAGTTCAGAATATGAACTTTCATTCCAAAAGAAGAGAATTGTATAGTTTCGTTTAGTTGAGTTATATTGAGGAGGTGTGATGAGCCAGCACAAGAAGAGAGAAAGGACAAAGGAACTGGACCGCAGGCGGAGAAGACGGGAGAAGAGCCTGAAGCTCCGTGCAAAGGAACAGAAAGCCAAAGGAAAATAGGGTTCCGCCCTTTTGTAAACGGGGGGAGGCAAAAGCCCTCCCCCCGTTCTGTTCCCGACAACGACCCGAATGGTCTTCCGTATGGCCCGCCCTTCGGGCAGGAAAATCACCGGGACTCTGTCCTCATTGATCCCCTCATGCGTATCGCCGATCAGCCGAGGATTGCCTTGAGATCCTCATCGGGCGTCGTAATCGGCTTGATCCCGAACTTCTCGACCAGGACACCGAGCACGTTGGGTGAGGTGAAGGCCGGAAGCGACGGCCCCAGGCGGATGTTCTTGATCCCCAGTGACAACAGCGTCAGCAGAATGACCACCGCCTTCTGCTCGTACCAGGAGAGGATCATCGACAGCGGCAGGTCGTTCACCCCGACACCGAAGGCCTTGGACAGGGCGACGGCGATCTGAATCGCCGAATAGGCGTCGTTGCACTGCCCTATGTCGAGAAGCCGCGGTATCCCGCCGATCGCGCCCAGTTCCTTATCGAAGAAACGGAACTTCCCGCAGGCGAGCGTCAGGACAATGCAGTCCGCCGGCACCTTCTCGACAAACTCGGTGTAATAATTCCGTCCGGGCTTCGCCCCGTCGCAGCCGGCCACAAGGAAGAAGTGACGAATCTTTTTCTCCTTCACCGCCGCGATCACCTGGTCCGCCACACCAAGAACCGCGTTCCGAGCGAATCCCACCATCACGCTTTTCCCCGCCGTATCCGCCGCAAATCCCGGCGACTCAAGGGCCGCCTTGATGACCGGTGCAAAGTTGCCGCCGGTGATGTGGGTCACGCCCGGCCAGCCGACGAGCCCCGCCGTGAAGATCCGGTCCCGATAGGCGTTCCGCGGACTCTGGATGCAGTTGGTCGTCATCAGGATCGCGCCGGGGAATTCGGCGAACTCTTTCGCCTGATTCTGCCAGGCCGTCCCGTAGTGGCCGTAAAGATGGCCGTATTTTTTGAGCCCCGGATAGCCGTGGGCGGGGAGCATTTCGCCGTGGGTGTAAATGCTGATCCCCTTCCCCTCCGTCTGTT
The DNA here is from genome assembly GCA_013824905.1 of Syntrophus sp. (in: bacteria). Lineage (GTDB taxonomy): Bacteria > Desulfobacterota > Syntrophia > Syntrophales > UBA5619 > JAKAFS01. The sequence goes on from PNOO01000170.1 coordinate 4,433, forward strand.
TCAGGAGCCCTTCAAGATCCTTCAGGTCATGCCCGGAGACAAGGATCGCCTTCCCCTTCTTCGCCCCGAGGGGGACCTTCGTGGGGACCGGGTGACCGTAAGCGCCGGTATTGGCTGTATCGAGAAGCTCCATCGCCCGGAGATTCACCTGACCGCACTTCATGACGAGCTCCAGCATCTCCCCAAGACCTAGATTCGGATTGACGAGGGCGGCGAGCCCCTCGTGAAGGAAAGCGAAGACCGCCTCGTCCTCCTGTCCGAGGATCAGGGCGTGGTCCGCATAGGCGGCCAGCCCCTTCATCCCGTACAGAAGCGTGTGTTTGAGAGAGAGGACATCGGCATCGGCTGCCGGATAGGACTGAATGCCGTGGTCATCGCCCTGGGCGACCAGCCCCGCAAGATCGCCCGCCGGCCTGAACGTCGCCGCATCCCCTGATAGATCGGCGGGAGCGCCTGCCGTACGGAGCTTCTCTACGAATGCATCGCGGAGGGTGACTGCCCGGCGGATCAGGGGCACAAACCGGTCGGGATCGAAATCGACGTTTGTGACGGTGGCGAAAAGGGCCTCACAGGCAAAGACGTCGGCTGCCCGGTCGCGGATCCCCGCTTTCTTAGCTGCTGCCGCAACCTGCGCAAGGCCTGTCAGGGAATAGACCAGCAGATCCTGCAGGGCGGCGACGTCCGGCTGCTTACCGCAGACCCCCGACGTATGGCACGCTACTCCTTTGACCGTCTGTTCACATTGGTAACAAAACATGGTGCACCTCCTTCTATATTTTTTAAAAGGTTGACGACTTCATCAAAAGTCGATTTTCCCCCGAATAAGTTCAAGGGGCTCTGTCCTGTTTTCAAAAACTTTAAAACCCTTTTACACCCGGCGCCGGCAGAATGGTTTGACTTAAATCAAGAAGGGAAAATGTATTTCATCCGATTCATGCGTACTTTTGATTTGATGATCTATTAAAATGGGCCCTGACTGAGTTGTTATCTACTAATCCACACAATTGATGAGAGAAAAGTATAAAGGATTTCATCCTCAATGTCAGTGAAAATACCCGCC
>PNOO01000171.1 GCA_013824905.1 Syntrophus sp. (in: bacteria)
CTGGCGAACATCAGCTTCACGGCCCTGTCGATCATCCTCGCCTGCGTTTCGCTGTTGGGTGTCCTTTTTTCCCCTCTCGTCGTGACGATCATGGCGCCCGGGTTCGTCAAGGCGCCTTCCCAGTATCACCTCACCGTCTTCCTTACACGATTCATGTTCCCTTACATCTTCCTTATCTCTCTCGTCGCCTTGTGCATGGGGATTCTCAATTCGCTTAGACATTTCGCCGCGCCGGCCCTATCACCCGTCGTACTCAACCTCGCGATGATCCTCGCCGCCCTGACGCTCCGGGACTGCTTTGAAGAGCCGATCGTTGCCCTGGCAGTGGGCGTCATGGCGGGCGGCATTCTCCAACTTGTCATGCAGTGGCCCTTCCTGATCAAAATGGGGGTCCGGCTGAAGCCCGATTTTCATTTCCGCCACCCCGGCGTAAAGAGGATCGGCCTGCTGATGCTTCCCGCGGCCTTCGGGGCGGCGATCTACCAGATCAACATCTTTGTCGGAACGATCCTCGCGTCCTTGCTGCCCCCGGGGAGCGTCTCTTACCTTTACTACGCCGACCGGATCGTCGAGCTTCCCCTCGGTGTCTTCGCCATCGCCGTGGGAACGGCGACTCTCCCGAGCTTTTCGGATCAGGTGGCGCTGGGACGCATCGATGAACTGAAGCGGACGATCGCCTTCTCGCTTCGGCTGATCCTGTTCATCACGATCCCCGCGACTGTCGCCCTGATCGCCCTGCGGGTCCCCATCATCTCCGTCCTCTTCCAGAGGGGCGAATTCAGCGTCCAGGCGACGACGCTCACGGCGCAGGCCCTCCTCTATTACACCGTCGGTCTTTGGGCCTTCTCCGTTATCCGGATCATCGTCTCGGCCTTCTACTCCCTCCAGGACACCCGATCTCCGATGAAGGCCGCCATCGTTGCCCTGATCGTCAACGCCGCCTTCAGCGTCGCCCTGATGTTCCCCTTGAAGCACGGAGGGATCGCACTCGCCACCTCCATCGCCTCGGCGGTGAATGTCGTGATGCTCTGGGTGATCCTGAAACGGAAAATCGGAACCATTCTGGATTCGGAATTTTATCATTCCTTCGGCAAGACCCTGCTAGCGTCGCTGGTCATGTGGGGTGTGATCCTCGTTATCGGCCTGCTCTATCCCTGGCGCACCTCCGGACCCTTCGACGCGAGGCTGATATACCTTAGCCTGTGCGTCGTCGGCGGTGCCGCCGCTTTCTTCGCGACCGCCTTCCTCGTCAAAAGCCCGGAGATCATAATCACGCTGAAATCGGTCCGCCGGCGGATCACGTCCAAGAAAAATGGAGACTGAAGGTTCTATGGAAAATAAAATGTCCGTATTGTTTGAGCCGCGGAAAATGGGGAGGCTGAAAATTCCCAACAGACTGGTGAGATCTGCAACAGCGGAAAGAATGGCCCGGCCGGATGGCACATGCGGACCGCAGATGGAAAAACTCTACTCGGATCTGGCCCAAGGCGGGGTGGGACTGATCATTGTGGGTCATGCCTGTGTGCGGGAGGACGGACGAAACAGGCTCAGTATGACGGGCATATACAATGATGACCATATCCCCGGCCTCATGAAGGTGGTGGAGGCGATACACAAATATGGGGCAAAGGCGGTATCCCAGATAAACCACGCAGGCAGGCAAACCACCCCGGCGGTTATCGGCAAGACCCCCATGGCGCCCTCAGCCGTCACGAACAAAGCGACCGGGCTGACTCCGCGTGAAATGACACTCGCGGAAATAGAAGATATGATAAATGCATTCGGTCATGCCGCCCATAGGGCGAAGGCGGCAGGATTCGACGGTGTTCAAATACACAGCGCCCACGGATACCTCATCAGCGAATTCAACTCGCCATATACCAATACAAGACAGGACGAGTGGGGAGGAACCGCGGAAAAGAGGATGCGTTTCATCACGGAAGTTTACAAAGAGGTCCGGCGGCAGGTGGGAGACAGCTACCCCGTTTTAGTCAAACTCAACGCGGATGATTGTCTGGAAGGCGGCATCACCGTCGAAGAGGTATCTGAAATTGCCGTTCGTCTGGAACGTCTCGGCATCGATGCCATAGAGATCAGCGGCGGAATGGCTGAAAGCAAGGTTGGCACCATCAGGGCCGGGATCGACAGCCGGGAGAAGGAAGCGTATTTCCTGCCTTATGCAAAAAGGTTAAAAAAAGCGGTTTCCGTACCCCTCTTGCTGGTCGGGGGGATCAGGTCTCCGGAGGCAGCGGAAGAGATTCTGGATAGAGGCTGGGCCGATTTCATCTCTCTGTGCAGGCCGTTGATCCGAGAGCCGAATCTTCCCAGTGAGTGGAAGAACGGACGTACCGAGAAAGCCGCTTGCATCTCATGCGGCAAATGTTCCAAATATCCGGATAGGTTCATTAACTGCGAAGTCATCCATCCCGGTCACCCAGAAGGTTCATTTTAGAAGGGAGAAAGGCGTCGAGTCTAGGCAGTGCGTCTATGAAAGAGTGTCAAACATCCAATTATCGCTGGCTGATTGTGGGAATTCTATGGTTGGTTCATGCCATTGCCTTCATGAATATCTCCAGCTTGGGAATCCTGGCCCCCTTCATCAAGGAGGATTTTCATCTTTCGTCGTTTCAGATCGGATTTCTGATTTCAGCCCTGTCCATCGGGGCCTCGCTCAGCCAGATGCCGGCGGGGCTTATCTCGGATTTTGCTGGAGTCCGCCTGATGCTGACTGCAGCGGTCGGCTTGCTTGGATTCTTCCTTGTTCTATTTTCCCTGGCCCCCTTTTACTGGATCGCCCTGATGATTCTTTTGATCTATGGCGGTGCAAATGGCATCGTCGGCCCCGCTACGAGCAAAAGTGTCCTGGACTGGTTTCCCACCGTCGGCCGGGCAACGGCCATGGGGGTAAAACAGACCGGGGTAAACTTCGGAGGGATCTTCGCGGGGCTTCTTCTCCCGGTCCTGACGATCTCCCTTTCCTGGCGTCATAGCCTCCTGGCTGTGGGGCTGGTTGAAGTGGCCTTGGCAGCTTTGATCTACAAATTGCTCAAGGAATCCCCGGTGAGATCGGTTACTCCCCAAGCTCCCATCGCCTGGAAAAAAATCCTTCACATGGCAAGGCAGCGTGACATGCTGATTCTGGGTGCAATCGCGTTTTGCTTCATGGCCAGCCAGTTTTGTTTCTCCACCTACCTGATCCTGTTTTTGACTCAGGAAATGAAATATCCGCTTGTACAGGCGGGCTGGTGGTTTGCTTTATCCTTCCTGATTGGAGCCGCCGGCCGCGTCCTGTGGAGCCTGGCCAGCGATTACCTTTTTGCCGGCCGAAGAAAGGGGGTCCTGCGCATGATCACCCTGATCCTGTTTTTTTCTTCGCTGGCGTTGGGCCTGATCTCCTTCTTCCCCGCTTTTTCCCCTCTGCTCTTGACCGCTATTCTCGCCTTCGGGATCAGCGGTATCGGCTGGAACGCCATCTATCTGACTATGGTAGGCGAATCGGTGGAAAAGGAATCGACGGGACTGGCGACAGGCGTCGTCTATGCCTTTGGTTTTACAGGGAGCCTGATCTGCCCTCCCCTTTTCGGTTTGCTGGTGGACAAGACGGACGTTTATGGTTATGCTTGGCTTCTGCCGGCAGGTTGCGCAGGGGCCATCCTCGTCCTTCTGAAGCTCATCAAGGAAAAGTAATAAGGGGAGTTAACATCATTCATGCAAGACAAAATTGGATTCGACAACAGAAAATACATCCGTGAGCAGACGGCCAAAATCCTCGAAAGAGTTGAACGGTTCGATAACAAGCTCTACCTCGAATTTGGGGGTAAGTTGTTCTATGATTATCACGCGGCCCGTGTCCTGCCCGGTTACGATCCGAACGTAAAAATGCGGCTGATCCGGGAGCTGAAAGACAAGTCAGACATCCTGCTCTGTATTTTTGCAGGGGATATTGAAAGAAAGAAAACCCGGGCCGATTTCGGCATCGCTTATGATTCCGATGCCCTCAAGCTGATCGATGACCTCAGGAACTGGGGCGTCAATGTCCTGGGCGTCGTGATCACCCGTTTCGATCATCAGCCGGCGGCTCAACTGGCCATTGAAAAACTGAAAGAACTCAGAGGCGGCGAAGTTCACATCACCCACATCCCCACTCCCGGCGACGAAGCAGGACTCCGGCGCCTGGGGGTCAGTCTCACCAGCGAACCCAATTTTTCCACAAAGGATCTATTTCTGGCCTGACAACGATGGAACACTATGGAGAATACCGATCCCGTGAAGCCTCGTCCAGCGATTGGCTGAGGCTTCTGTTGAAGAGGAAGGGCCGGTTTTGACCGTGAGGCGATTCCCGGTCATACCGCTTCGATGGTTGAAGGCGGCTTCGGGGTGATGTTATAGGTCACACTGACCACGCCGGGAACGTTTTTGACGATCTTCCCGGCGATTCTTTCCAGTGTGTCATAGGGCAGTCTCGTTGCCGCGGCAGATCGGGCGTCTACGCTGTCCCAGCAGCGGACCTCGATCTGGAGGCCGAAATCCCTTTTCCCATCCCGCATACCCGTCACGCGGTCCTCGTGCAGGATGGCCAGATACTGAAAGACCTTCATCCCGGACAGCTCTTTTTCCACAATGGCCGTGGCTTTCCTGACGATCTTCACCCGATCCGGCGTCACTTCTCCCAAGACCCGCGCCGCCAGGGCCGGTCCGGGAAAAGGAATCCGGTCAAACAGCGATGCCGGCAGGCCCAGAGCGGCTCCTATTTTGCGCACCCCATCCTTGCGCAGCTGAACCAGGGGTTCGATGATCTTATAGCCGAAGGCCTTCTGGGGATCGATGCCGAGCTGTTCAAAGACATTGTGTTGACGCTTGATCCCCGCCACGGTTTCGTCAATGTCGGTCAGGATCGTCCCCTGAAGGAGATACTTCGCCTTGCTCCGCACGACCAATTCACCGAACACTTTTTTATAGAAGGTCTGGGTAATCGCTTCCCGTTTTTCTTCCGGGTCTGCAACACCCTTCAGGGCCTTGAAGAAGGTCTTTCTGGCGTCGATAATCTCTATGGGAATGCCGAGGGACTGAAAGAGGGATTTTACCTGTTTCGGCTCATTTTGGCGCATGAGGCCGTTGTCGATAAAGCAGGTTTTGAGTCGAGCTCCCAGGGCGCGGTGTCCCAAGGCGGTCACCACAGACGAATCCACCCCTCCGGAAAGGGCGTTGATGGCGATGCCTTTCCCGACGATTCTTCTGATCTCCTCCACTTTTTCCGAGATGAACTTCTCCGGCTTCAATTTCCGTGCACTGATTTCTTTCGCCATGGCCTTCTTCTCTCCTTCCCAGAGGTTCTTATTCTTTTTTCACCCCGTCTTTAATTCTTTTCACATGACCGCGGCCCAACCCCTTCACTTCGCAGCCGAGTTCGAAATACCGGCGGATCTGCGCGTCGTTCAGGATGCCGAAGCAATCGACAATGGCGACGGGGCGTCCGGCCATTTTGA
>PNOO01000172.1 GCA_013824905.1 Syntrophus sp. (in: bacteria)
GCAGAACCTCAGAAACCGCGGGCTCCTCCCCGACAGCACACGACTTCTAGTCAGTGAAAAGGCCCACATCATCATGCCTTATCACCGGCGGATCGACATTGCCCGGGAATCGCACGGCGTCGGGAAGAAGATCGGGACGACCGGCCGGGGAATCGGACCGGCCTATGAGGACAAGATAGCGCGGGTGGGCATCCGCCTGTGCGACCTTCTGGACGACGAGGTCTTCCGGGAGAAGCTGAACCGGAATGTGGGGGAGAAGAACTTTTATCTGACGAAGCTCTTCGCCGAAGAACCGGTGGACGGGAAAGCCATCTTCGAGGAGTATCGGGCCTATGCCGAACAGCTCCGGCCTTACGCCGCAGATTGCTCCCTGGTCATGCAGCGAGAGATCGATAAGGGAAAGCGCATTCTTTTCGAAGGGGCCCAGGGGACCCACCTCGATATCGACCATGGCACCTTCCCGTATGTGACCTCCTCCAACACCGTGGCCGCCAACGCCTGCTGCGGGACCGGCGTGGGACCGTCTGCCATACAATCCGTGGTCGGGATCTGCAAGGCCTATACGACACGGGTTGGCGAAGGTCCCTTCCTGACCGAGCTCAAGGACGAGATAGGGGCCAGACTCCAGAAGGTCGGACAGGAATTCGGAGCGACGACGGGCCGCAAGCGGCGCTGCGGCTGGCTGGACATGGTCCTCATCCGCCAGGCCGTCCGTGTCTCCGGCATTACCGGCATCGCCCTGACAAAACTCGACGTCCTGACCGGCATCGAAAAGCTGAAGATCTGCGTCGGATACCGAACGGAGAAGGAGGAGTTTACCGAATCCGTCCCCGCCAACCTGCGGCGCCTCAACCGGTGTCAGCCCCTCTACGAGGAAATGGACGGTTGGACGGAGGATATCCGGGGGGTGAGGCGAATCGCCGATCTCCCACTGAATACACGGCATTACATAGAACGGCTGGAAAAGCTCTCCGGGACACGGCTGGTCCTGGTCTCCGTCGGTCCGGATCGGGACGAGACCATCGTCCTCAATAATCCCTTTGAGGACTGAAGACGAAAAGAGAATACCGACCACATGTTTCCGCTTGACAATAATCGCCTGTTACTGTTAGAAAGACAGGATTTCTATCAGGGGTCGTTAGCTCAGTCCGGTAGAGCAGCGGACTTTTAATCCGTTGGTCGCGGGTCCGATTCCCGCACGACCCACCAGAAATACAACGGGGTTAGAGACAGTCTCTAACCCTTTTTCATCGCAACTATTTTACAAAAAACCATCATGACTATAAGGCCGTCCGTCTTAATAGGAATTATCTTGCTTTCATCTCCGTTTTCTCCTATAAGAAGCTATTGATCAGAGTCCTCTGAATACCAGAGTGAAAAGTCTTGCTTTCCGGGAAGACTTGTTATAGAAGGCAAACCCATTTTACGTTGGACTCCTTGCCCGAACCTTGTGCCCGGGCTATAGAGCCGAAAGGAGGTAGTTGCTTGAGAAGGTACGAAACCATACTGATTGCCCATGTCGATCTTTCCGAGGATGAACTGAGCGCTCTCATCACCCGTTATGGAGGCATCGTAACAGGTCAGAAGGGCATCTTGGTCAAGGTCGAACGATGGGGGAAAAGAAGGCTCGCCTACATGATCGGAAAACAGGCGAGGGGGTTCTACATCCTGATTGATTACGCGGGTATCAGCGATGTGGTCAATGAACTGGAGAGGAACCTCAAGATCGACGACAAGATCCTGAAATTCATGACCATCCAGAAAGCCGAGAGGGTCGATCGCGAAGCCCTTGAAAAAGAGATCGCTGATGCCCTGCAGAAGGACGAAAAGAAGGAGGCGTCGGTTCCTGCCCCCGAAGCGACCCCGGCCATTGCTGTAGCAGAAACGGATGCACCGGGTGCGGCAGGTGAAAAACCGTCGACGCCGGAAGAAACCGACGCGAAGGGGGAGAAAGAATCATGAACACAACACCTGCACCCAAGGGCCCCAACAGAGGGGCAAGGCCACAAAAAAAGTTCTTTCATCGGAGAAAATTCTGCCGGTTCTGCACTGATTCGAACATAACGATCGAATACAAAGACCCGCAGACACTGCGGGATTTTACAACAGAGAGGGGCAAGATCATGCCGCGGCGCATTACGGGAAATTGCGCGAAGCACCAGCGGGAATTGACCGTGGCCATCAAGAGGGCGCGGACGATCGCCCTGCTGCCCTTTGTTGTATCCGAAGGATAAACCGGATGTCGGACAGTCGCGGCCCCGGCCATGTCAGCGGCGCCGCGACTGTCCCGTTTTTTTCGGAAGATGAAACGGTTGCGGCCTTTTCTCCTTCTGTGATTCTCATCCCCTATCCGAGCCCTGTCATTCCGGAACAGATCTTCTCGAAAAGGTGTTGCGCTTTATCAGAATAAGGAGAAAGTCGGGACACGATCATAGGTGCTGCTTCTTTTCAAGGACATTTGACAAGGCGGGTTCGGAATTGGAAAGAGAAAAGGGTTTTTTATGAATAACGGCATGATCCAGGGTATTGCGATCCTCTCCCTGACCCTGCTTGTTGTGGTGCTGATCCCCTTTATCGGACCGGTCGCTGTCATTATGACCCCCCTGCCGATTCTTTATTTCTGGTTCCGTCTAGGCAGGATGCAAGGGTTGGCGTCTCTGGCAATCGCTTTTCTTATCGTTTCAGGCATCCTCATTTTCCTGGGGCGCCCTGCAAGCATCTCAGTCTTGATGATGATCAGCCTTACCGGCGTCATCATCGCGGAGGTTTTGCAAAGACGTTATTCGATCGAAAAGACATTTGCGCTGGCGTCTCTGGTTTTGTTTTTTTCCGGAATCGGCTTCGTACTCTACTATGCCTTGCAAACCGGCGTTGCGCCGTTGCGATTGCTGGAAATGTACATAACAGGGATTATTAAAGAAAACCTGAAGTTATACGCACAAATGGATATCTCTGAGGACCAGATCACTATGATCAGGGAGAACATCCCGGAGATTACACAGTTTTTCACCAATATCTTCCCCGGCTTGGCCCTGTCGGGAGCGATGCTCACGGTCTGGCTGAACGTACTTTCGGGACGTTTGCTCCTGCTGAGACATGCCGTAGGATTTCCGGATTTTGGCGATCTGACCTTGTGGAAGGCGCCGGAAAAGCTCGTCTGGCTGCTGATCACGTCGGGGCTGATGGTGCTTGTGACTGTTGACATTCTGGAGACTGTCGGGATGAACATTTTGATCATCTGCTCTCTTGTCTATCTATTCCAGGGGTTGGCCATCGCCGGCTTCTTCTTCAGATACAAGAAGGTCCCCGTCATGTTCCGCTGGTTTTTTTATATGCTTATCGTTGTTCAGCAATATATGGTCATTCTTTTGATCGCCTTCGGTATTTTTGATCTCTGGGTCGATTTCCGAAAACGGATCGCGGGAATAAAAGATGTACATGCCTAAACTGATGCTCTCTTAAAAGGAGGAATAATATGAAGGTCATTTTAAAACAGCATATGGAGTCTCTCGGCAAGGCCGGAGATACGGTTAAAGTCGCGGACGGGTATGGACGGAATTTTCTGATCCCCAAAGGGCTGGCCGTGGAGGCGAACACGAGGAATCTCAAGGCATTCGAGCATGAGAAGCAGCGAATTCTGCAGGAGGCGGAGAAGATTCACAAACAGGCTGAAGAGACTGCGGCAAAACTGGGTGGCGTGACCTGCACGGTTGCCCGTCGTGTCGGGGAGCAGGAGAAACTCTTCGGATCGGTCGGCGTGAAGGACATCGAAGAGGCGCTTGGAGCCCAGGGGATCGAGATCGACAAGCGGAACATCCTCCTGGATGAACCGATCAAGACGCTCGGCGAATTTCCCGTCAGGATCAAAATCAGCGGCGGCGTGACCGCGGAGATAAAAGTAGCTGTTGTGGCCGAATCTTGAATAATCGGTCGTATGGGGAACGTATTACCGCCTTTTTACGAGAGCATCAACCATGAAAGATATCGATGCCTCCCTGCATAAGGTGCCTCCTCAGAACCTCGAAGCGGAGCAATCCGTCTTAGGCGGCATCCTGCTGGATAATCTGGCTCTGAACACGGTTCTGGAGCTGCTGGAGACTGCCGACTTTTACAGCGAGGCCCACAGGAAGATCTTTTCCGCCATTGTCGAGCTTTCCAACCGGAACGAACCTTGCGATCTGATTACACTGAGCAATATCCTCAAAAACCAGAAGAGGATAGAAAAGGTCGGGGGAACGGCCTATCTCGCCTCGCTGGTGGACAATGTCCCCTCGGCGGTCAACATCGCCTATTACGCCAAGATCATCAAGGAAAAGAGCATCCTGCGCCGTCTCATCGGTACGGCAACCGAGATCCTCAATAAGAGTTACGATACCGGGATGGATATCGACAGCGTCCTGGATGAGGCGGAACATGCCATCTTTGAGATCTCCGAAAACAAGATCCGTCCTTCCTTTCACCCGATTCGGGAGATCATCAAGGACAGCTTCAAAACAATCGAACGGCTCTATGCCAAAAAGGAACTGGTCACCGGGGTGGCGACCGGTTTCGACAAGATCGACGACATCACATCGGGACTCCAGAACTCCGATCTGATCATCATCGCCGGTCGGCCGAGCATGGGAAAGACCGCTTTCGCCCTGAACATTGCACAGTATGCCGCCCTGGAGATGGGCGTCCCGGTCGCGATTTTCTCTCTGGAAATGGCAAAGGAACAGCTGGCGACGCGAATGCTGGCCTCGGAGGCGCGTGTGGATTCGCAGCGACTCCGCAAGGGATTCCTCGGGGAAACGGACTGGCCGAAATTGACCACCGCCGCAGGACGCCTCTCGGAAGCGCCGATCTATATAGACGACACGCCGGCGATCACCGTCATTGAAATGAAGGCCAAATCCCGCCGCCTCAAGGCCGAGGCCGGCCTCGGCCTGATCATTCTCGATTACCTCCAACTGATGCGGGGCAGCGCTTTCAAGGATTCACGGGAGCAAGAGATTTCGGAAATCAGCCGCTCCCTGAAGGCCTTGGCGAAGGAGCTCTCCGTCCCGGTGATCGCCCTGTCGCAGCTGAACCGGAAAGTGGAGGACAGGACCAGCCGCCGTCCGCAGATGGCGGACCTGCGGGAATCGGGAGCCATCGAGCAGGACGCGGACCTGATTGCCTTTATTTACCGGGATGAGGTGTACAACCGATCGGACGATAACCCCGACAAAGGGATTGCCGAAATCATCATCGGCAAGCAGAGAAACGGACCGACGGGTACTGTCAAGCTGGCCTTCCAGGAAAAATATACGCGGTTTGAGAACCTTGCCCGCGCCGATGAAGGGATGTAGTTGAAACGACGCCGTCAGGCCTTGAGCAGCTTGGTCTCCCTGCTCAGATAGGGGATGGCGAGTCCCAGCTTCCGGAGTGCCTGTTTTTCGATCTGCCTGGCCCGCTCCCGGGTGATGTGATAGCGGTCA
>PNOO01000173.1 GCA_013824905.1 Syntrophus sp. (in: bacteria)
AAACTCGCCGTGGGTTACACCCTCGACGAGATCCCCAACGACATCACCCGGGAGACGATGGCCTCCTTCGAGCCGACGATCGACTACTGCGTGGTGAAGATCCCCCGCTGGACCTTCGAAAAGTTCCCCGAAACGGAGGACTTCCTGACCACCTCGATGAAATCGGTCGGCGAGACGATGGCGATCGGCCGGACCTTCCGGGAGGCCCTCCAGAAGGCGATCCGTTCCCTGGAGATCAAACGATTCGGCCTGATGATCGATCTGCCGCAGGACGTCCGTCCCTCCGAATTCCTGGAGAAGAAGCTCACAAGACCGAATTCGCTCCGCCTGTTTTATATTGCCGCGGCTTTCCGTTACGGGATGACGCTGATGGAGATCCGGCGCTTGACGCAGATCGACCCCTGGTTTCTCCACCAGATCCAAACCCTGGTCACGGCAGAAGAAGAGCTGAGAGAGACGCCGCCCACGGCGGAGATTCTGACCGAGGCAAAACGGCTCGGCTTTTCCGACCGGTATCTCGGAGGTCTCTGGAACCTTACGGAGGAGGAGGTCCGCCGCCGCCGCTACGAGGCGGGGATCATCCCCGTGTACAAGCTCGTCGACACCTGTGCGGCGGAATTCGAGGCCTACACCCCCTACTACTACTCCACCTACGAGACAGAGGACGAATCCCGTCCCTCGACAAAGCCAAAGGTGGTCATCATCGGCGGGGGCCCCAACCGGATCGGCCAGGGGATCGAGTTCGATTACTGCTGCGTCCACGCCTCCTTTGCCTTACGGGAGATGGGGATCGAGAGCATCATGGTGAACTCCAATCCGGAGACGGTGAGCACCGACTACGACACCTCCGACAAGCTCTTCTTCGAGCCGGTGACGCTCGAGGATGTCCTCCACATCCTTAAGAAAGAAAAGCCGATGGGCGTCATCGTCCAGTTCGGAGGCCAGACCCCCCTGAACCTCGCCAGGGGACTGGAAGCAGCGGGGGCGCCGATCCTCGGGACCTCCCCCGACGCGATCGACCGGGCCGAGGACCGGAAGCGTTTCCAGGAGATCGTCAGCCTCCTTCACCTCCGTCAGCCCGATAACGACACGGCGATGGATACGGAAGAAGCCGTACGGGCGGCCGAACGGATCGGCTATCCCGTCCTGGTCCGCCCTTCCTATGTCCTGGGAGGGCGCTCGATGGAGATCATCTACGATACGGAAAGCCTCCGCTCATTCATGGTCCGGGCCCTTGATGTCTCCCCCGGCCACCCGATCCTGATCGACAAGTTTCTCGAGGACGCGATCGAGGTGGACGTGGACGCCATCAGCGACGGGAAGACGACTGTCGTCGCCGGGATCATGGAGCACATCGAGGAGGCGGGGATCCACTCCGGTGACAGCGCCTGCTGTCTGCCCGCGATCACCTTCGGACCGGAACTCCTCAGCACGATCGAACGCCAGACGAAGCTCATCGCCGAAGAGCTCCATGTCGTCGGCCTCATGAACATCCAGTACGCGATCAAAGACGGCGAGCTTTACGTCCTCGAGGTCAATCCCCGCGCCTCAAGGACCATCCCATTCGTCAGCAAGGCGATCGGGGTTCCCCTGGCGAAACTCGCCACAAAGGTGATGCTGGGAAAAACCCTTCAGGAACTGGGCTTCACGACGCCCATCCGGCCGAAGCACATCTCCGTGAAGGAGGCGGTCTTCCCGTTCAACCGCTTTCCCAACGTGGACGTCCTGCTGGGTCCGGAGATGAAATCCACCGGCGAGGTGATGGGGATCGACCACTCCTTCGGTCTGGCCTTCGCCAAGTCGCAGATGGCCGCCGGCTTCAAGATGCCCCTCTCGGGGCGGGTCTTCATCAGCGTCCATGAGGCTTACAAGGACCGGATCTGCACCGTGGCCGAGGCCTTTGCGGGGATGGGATTTCAGATCACCGCCACGGGGGGGACGGCGGACCGGCTCCGGGAGCATGGCATAGCGGCGGAGACGATCCTCAAGGTGAGTGAAGGAAGACCCAACGTCGTTGACCGCATCAAGAACGGCGATATCCAACTGGTCATCAACGTCAGTCTGGGTAGACGCTCCTCCCGGGACGCTTACCACATCCGCCGGGGGGCGCTTCTGTACAACGTGCTGTACACGACGACGATCTCCGGCGCCCGGGCGCTTGCGGAGGCGATCGACGCCCTCCGGAAAGAGCAGTGGGACGTGATGCCGCTCCAGGCGTATCACGGAAAGATAATTTTCCCTCCCTCTCCCTCCAGGGGAGAGAGTTGGGGTGAGGGTAAAAGAGGGGTATGATCATGAACGGGAACAGGAACGCGGGCAAACCGCGTGAGGAGTGCGGGGTCTTTGCGGTATACGGCCACGAGGAGGCGGCGCGGGTGGCCTTCTTCGGTCTGTTCGCGCTCCAGCACCGGGGACAGGAGAGCGCAGGGGTCGCCGTGGCGGATGGATGTCAGGTGTGGGCGCACAAGGGGATGGGGCTCGCATCAGAGGTCTTCCGGGAGGACACACTTGCGAAGCTCCCCGGGCACCTGGCCATCGGCCATGTCCGATATTCCACCACCGGCTCTTCTGTTCTCTCCAACGCTCAGCCCTTTTTGGTCCACCATGCCGATGAGTATTACGCCCTCGCCCACAACGGAAACCTGATCAATGCTCAGGAACTGCGGACGGAGCTCGAGGAACGGGGCTCGATTTTTCAGTCCACGATGGACAGCGAAGTCATCATCCACCTGATGGCCCCCCATCTGAAAGCAGGGCTGGAGGAGGCCCTGACAAAAGCCCTCGCCCGTGTACAGGGCGCTTACAGCATCGTTATGTTGACCCGTAACCGCATCATCGCCATCCGCGATCCCAGGGGTTTTAGGCCGCTTTCCCTCGGCCAGTTCAACGGCGGCTGGGTGGTGGCTTCGGAGACCTGCGCCTTCGACCTCGTGGGGGCGAAATATATCCGGGATGTGCGCCCGGGCGAGATCATCATCATCGACGAAGCGGGGCTCCACAGCCTGATGCCCTTCCCGGAGGAAAAGCCGGCCCACTGCATTTTCGAGCTGATCTACTTCGCCAGGCCCGACAGCCAGATCTTCGGCGAGAACGTTTACCTCTGCCGCAAAAGGCTCGGCCGCAGCCTGGCCAGGGAATACCGTCCGGACGCGGATCTTGTCATGCCTTTTCCGGATTCGGGGAACTATGCGGCCCTCGGTTATGCCGAGGAGAGCCGGATCCCCTTCGAGATGGGGATGATCCGGAACCATTATGTGGGGCGGACCTTCATCCAACCGAGCCAGGCGATGCGGGATTTCGGCGTCCGTGTCAAGCTCAATCCGGTAAAGCCGCTTATCGTGGGGAAAAAGATTGTGATCGTGGAGGATTCGATCATCCGGGGGACGACCAGTCGGAACCGCGTCCGCCATCTTCGCGACTGCGGCGTCAAGGAGATCCACATGGTGGTAAGTTGTCCGCCCACACGCCACCCATGCCCATACGGGATCGATTTTTCGATGCGGGGGGAACTCATCGCCGCCGAAAAGGCAGACGAGAAGGAAATCGCCTCCTTCATCGGCCTGGACAGCCTGCACTATCTTTCCATCGAGGGAATGGTCCAGGCAACGGGGATGTCCCGGGATAACTTCTGCCTCGCCTGTTACAACGGCGAATATTCTTTAACGCCCCCTCCAACGTTCGGGAAGTTTTGCTTTGAGGGGCGTGTGTTCTAGCAGGCTGTTGAAAAACGCTCATCTGCTGCGTTGCGCTACAAACCTCATCGCTCAACGTATTTCCATATACGCCTCGCTCTTCGGTTTTTGCGCGCCTTGCATCTAAGCGTTTTTGAACAGCCTGCCTAACGGGGTGTTTTTCAACACCCTGTTGGGGAAGGCGGGTTCCGTCGATGTCGGTCTTGGACCCTTCACGGTCAGGTGGATGAGTGGTTTCGATGGTACTGCCAGTTGTCGAGATACGGTTTGACGAGCTCCGCCGAGCGGATGATGAGGAGGTTCTCCGCGTTCTTCTCCTCGGCTGCCTTGGTGAAGTTGAACGAGCCGGTGATGACGACCGACCGGTCGATGAGGATGATCTTGTTGTGGGCGATGGCATGCTCGGCATCGATGTAGGTAGGGATGCGGGCATTCATCAAAAAGGTGGACGAGGAGTACTTCCCGGTCTTCTGACTCTTATCAAGGATCACTTCGACCTTTATCCCCCGCGTGTGGGCCTTGAGAAGGGCCTGTGCGATCGGGGCCGAGGTGAATGAGTAAGCCTGGACGCGGATCTCCGATCGGGCCCGGTCGATCTCCCGCACGATGGCCGCAGTGGCGCCGTTGCGGGGGCTGAAATACACCTCGACCGGCGGTACGCGGCCGATATCGACTTCGATGGCCCGGGCCGTCGGACCCCAGAAGAACGTAACGCAGAGCAGAACCAGGGCGCCTGCGGCGAAGACGGGGACAAGACGATAGAAAACAGACCTCCGGACGCGATAGAACTCGAACATCATCTGCAGATCATCAATCTGGAGACCGCTTACGGCCCCCGCCTTCCTTTACGAAAATTTCCTCCATTGGGTGCGCGTTGTTTAGTCTATTCCACCGTTCCTGTCAAGAGGGGTGAAAAGCCTTTTATTCTTGACACCCATGGATGACTTCATATAGTCTCTTACGATAGTGACGGTGCACAATAATAAAATTTTATATTGATCATCCCCACGAATGTCATACTTTTCCCCGATGAATGAGGCGTTCATGAGAGCAAAGGGTTTTTTCATTCTCATCTCGCTGTTGGTCTTCGCCTTAAGCCCACAGGCTTGGCCGAGCAGCCAATCGCCGAATCTGCAGTCCGATGAGTGGATCAGCGTGCGCAAAGCCGTTATCGACGAACTCACTAAACGTCGCGGAGCTTACTCCACCCCCCAGGAGGACACAGCCAACTGGAAATTCACCGAGGAAGAGAAGAGCCGGGAGGATGATGCATATCGGGAAAACGTCGATAAAGCCCGGCTGTCCTTTATCGGAGCAAGAAATACGCGCGATGGTCTGGCCGCCCAGGTTCAGTCCCTTTCGACGGATTCGGATGATACCCTCCAGCAGATCCAGACGATCCGCACGACCATTGCAAACATCGACAACAGTCTCATTCGCTGGAATCAGGATCTGAAGACTCACCAGAAATCCTTTGAGACATGGTTGAGCACGGAGAAACAGGGGTCGACCCTTGTTGATACAAGCAAGGACCGCGGTCAGGCGGAGGAGAGATTGAACGAGCAGATCCGGTCCTTTCAGGAGAAAAACAGCAACCTTCAAAAGAAGATTGACGACGGCCGTTCTGATCGGGAAACGTGGACCGCTGCCCTCCAAAAGCAGGAGTCCCGTTACGAACCTATCCGGCAGGAGCTGGATAAAATCCGCGTAAAAATGGAAGCGGCGGAGCGGTCACTCAAAGAGGC
>PNOO01000174.1 GCA_013824905.1 Syntrophus sp. (in: bacteria)
ACCCGGACCTGCCGGGTATTGGCCGTAATCGACGACGCCGCTGATCGGCCCGGTCCCCGCCTTATAGATCCCGCCGAGAGCCTTCTCGGCGACCGTCGTGACCCCTCCGTCTTCGTTTCCCGGCGAGATCAGGGCGGAGCGGTGTTTGAACTCCGCACTCGCTGTGGCGGCGGAGAGCCTCTTTTCCATGTTGCCGATCGTCGTCAGGATTGCTCCGGCCACCTGCGGGGTATTGCCCCTGCCGGCGAGGATTTGTTCCGCCCCGATCAATTCTGTTACTTCTGTGAAGATTGTCCGGCCGCCGGCTTCGACGACCCTGTCGGTGACCCATCCCAGCGCCGGGTTTGCGGCGAGTCCCGAGGTGGCGTCGGTTCCTCCGCACTTTAGGCCTAATGAGAAGTCGGACAGGGGAAAAGTCTCTTTAGGCTGACGGGAGGCCTCCTCCACGAGACGGCCGGCGAAGACGACCCCCTTCTCGATAGCCTTCAGGGTGTCTCCCTCCTCCTGGATCACCAGCATCTCGACCGGCTTTCCCGCGGCGGCGATGCTGTCTGCGAGCTCCCGGGCGCGAAGACGCTCACAGCCGAGTCCCACGACGACGACCCCGTAAAAGTTGGGGTGCCTTCCCAGCCCTTTCAGGCCGCGGGCGGTCAGTTCCAGATCCAGGCCGACCTGGCTGCAGCCGACCGGATGACAAAATGCGATCGCCCCGGCGATGTGTTCGGCGATCCGCCTGGCCACCGTGTTGGCGCAAAAGACTGAGGGAATGACGGCGACCGCGTTCCGGACGCCCGGCAGCCCCTGAGGTCTTCGATATCCGTGAAAGGTCTTCATTAATTGAACCCGCTACTCCTGATTTTCATGACCGCGCCGGCAATAGACGTTGTGCAGATGGATCCAGTCGCCGGCTTCGATTGCCGTCTGGGCTCTGCCGATCTCCTCGCCGTACTTGATGATCGGCTGATCGACGGCAAGACTCACGAGGGCGATCTTGTGACCCAATGCGATCGCATACCGGGCGTTCAGACTGTGCACCCCCGTTTCGGAGCGTACCTCCACCGTTTCTCCCTTTTTGACATCGGCTAAAAGGACTGCACAATTGTCGCGGGTGTTGATTTTTAATGCCTTAGCCATGCTCTTATGACTCCTATCCCCCTTTGCCTGGGCATCAATATTCATCCTCTTCATCGCTTCTTTTCCAGCCCTTTCGAATCCGAAAAAGTAAGCATTCCTATC
This sequence comes from Syntrophus sp. (in: bacteria), assembly GCA_013824905.1. Classification (GTDB taxonomy): domain Bacteria; phylum Desulfobacterota; class Syntrophia; order Syntrophales; family UBA5619; genus JAKAFS01. Next base: position 1,237 of record PNOO01000174.1, read on the forward strand.
CGAGCCCTGCTCCGTTGTCAAGACCTTTCCCTCCAGATCCAGATAGGTCATCCGGACCTGTGAGAAAGAAGCCCGGTTGATGTAGCGCTTGATATTCCAAGACCCGGAAAACCGACATGATAATGCGTTTGTGGAGTCATTTATTGCCAGCTTGCGTGACGAGTGCCTGAATACGAAATGGTTTTTGTTTTTGGATGATGCTCGTGATAAGATGGATCAGTTTTTTCGGAACCCTCAATAGTAACAGCTGATCACCAGACATCAGGCCAAGAAAGGGGGAAGACATGACCAACGTGATGAGAAAGAAAGGGACGATCGGGATCCTGACAGGCGGAGGGGATGTTCCCGGCCTGAATCCGGCCATCCGGGCCGTCACGATCCGGGCGATCCGCGAGGGATTTCAGGTAATCGGGATTCGCCGCGGATGGAAAGGCCTTGTTTCATGCATTCGCGACAAGAAGCTGCCTCAGGAAGAATGTTATCAGGTCCTCACGGAGGAAACAGTGAACCGTGTGGGCCGGACGGGGGGGACCTTTCTCCATACCTCCCGCACCCGCCCGAGTCATATCCCGAAAGATGAAGTCCCTGAACATCTACAGGATCTCTACACCGAAAAGACGAATGACCTCACGGAAGAGGTCATGAAAAATCTTGATTTCATGGGGATCGACTATCTGGTTCCCATCGGCGGCGACGATACCCTCAGTTACGGGGTCCACTTGGCGAAACGGGGGCTAAAGGTTATCGCCATACCCAAGACCATGGATAATGATGTTCCCGGGACGGATTACTGCATCGGCTTCAGCACCTGCATCACCAGGACGATTGAAATGACCCACAGCCTGCGGACGACTGCCGGTTCCCACGAGCGGATCCTGGTTATCGAGGTTTTCGGTAGGTATGCCGGATTTACTGCCCTCCTTCCCACTATGGCGGGGGCCGCCAACCGCTGTGCCATCCCGGAGTGTCGGTTCAGCATCAATGCCCTGACCGAACTTTTGGTACGGGACCGTTTTACCAATCCCAGCCGGTATTCGGTCGCCTTGGTCTCTGAGGGAGCCATGTTCAAGGAAGGAGAGATGATCTTTGAAAAACAGGAGGCTGACCAGTATGGCCACAAGAAGTTGGGCGGCATCGGAGACCGTGTTTCGGAACAGATCCACGAATTATCTGCTATGTTCAACGGGGGTAGGAAGATCAATGTGATCAACCAGCGGTTGGGATACCTCGTCAGGTGCGGGAATCCGGATGCCATCGATTCAATCGTCCCCATGGCCTTCGGGAATCTCGCCCTGAATCTGATCTTGAATCATTCGCAAGGGAGGCTGGTCAGCCTGCGGAGCGGCCGATATGATGATGTGCCCATAGACGTAGTAACCAGCATGAAGAAGGTAGTGGATATCGAGAAGTACTATAATTGCGAGAGATTACGCCCCTACTACGAGAGCTTCGAATCGAAACCCTTGTTCATCATGACGAGTGATTACTGATGCGGCGTCTATCCAATTTGCCGGCCATGATACAGGTATCTTTACGTTTTCAAATTCTGACTATCTCGTGATACCCCCATGTTTTCGGGCTCTTCTGAAAATAAATCAAGCCCCGGCCATAAAAAAGATGACGCCTGGGGTAGGATCATTCTCTGATTATCGGTGGCCCCCCCCCCGGACCGACGGGCGAGCATGTTGGCTGAAAGGCTAATCGACTTTCCGTCGATCAGGGAGAGACTACCGCTCCCGCAACTCGACCTCCAACCCCCTGGAACGCATCCGCTCCAACAATTTCGTGGCGTCCTCGGTGTTGACGTGGAGGATGAATTCCCGCTTTCCGCCCCTACGGCTGCTCATGTAGGCGGCGTTGAGAACCTCCAACTCCAGGTCCATCGCACACTGGAGGGCCTGGGTGATCTGGGAGAGGTTGGAGCATTGACGCACGATCAGCCGCGATCCCCTCTCTCCGATCCCCAAGATGGGGTTGAGGAGGAGATAAAAGAAATCGTTGGTAGTGAGGATCCCCACAATCTGACCGTTCTCCACCACCGGCAGGCAGCCCACCCGCTTCTCCTGGGCTAGGCGCACGGCGTTTTCGACCGTCATTTCCGGACTGACGAAGGTCACTTCCTTATTCATGATCTCCGCCACGGTCAGCTTGGCGAAAAGATAATGCATCTCATGGAGGCTCAAGCTCGTCGCCATTGAGGGCGAGGAGCGGAGTACACGGTCCTTGGTGACGATCCCCAGAAGCTTCCCTCCGTCGACCACTGGAAGCCGTTCGATCTTCCGCTCCTTCATGATCTTGGCCGCCTCCAGGACCGACATGGTACTGGGGATGGTCAACACCGGGCTCGTCATGATGTGCCTTACGCGCATGGGGTCCTCCTGCCGTCCGATTATGGGTGTTCGATCCGATAAGAACTTGCTTCCTTATGATTGATACGGCATCGCTTTTTACGACAGAAGTATATGAAGAAGGATATTGTCTGTCAAGAGGAGTTTGCCGCACGCAGTTCTATCTCAGGTGCTTCTCGAAAAAACTCCTTACCTGGATGATTGCATCTGCCTCGGCTACGGGATTGTATTGTAGATGGTGCATCCCTTTTGAACCGCGGACTTTGTGATTCGCCCCCACAGTATCAAAGCCGTGGTATGCCCCGGGATAGATCTTCAATATAACTTCAGGGGATGTTTTCCCCTTCGGCATCATGGTGACGCATTGAGCGGCAGGCGTCCAATCGTCGGCTTCCCCGATCAGGATCAGCAGTGGCGCACTCATTCCGGACAATGACCTTCTGCAGGCCGGATAGAAGGCTACGGCGGCTTGAAACGGCATTTTTCGATCTTGGTAAAGGGCCTGGAGGGTCGTATGGCCGCCGTGAGACCATCCCATAACAGCAATTTTCTTAACGTCGACAAACGGAAGCCCGGCCAGGTATTGTAGCGCATCATAGGCATCCGTGACCCGCTGCTGAAAAATGTCGATGGAATCCTTCCCGGTATAGGTGCAGACGTTCGATAAGCCGCGAGGTCCGAAACTGTCCACCTGAAAAGTCACATACCCCCAATCGGACAGTCTCTCCGCCCACCGATGGTCCCTCTTGGGCTGTATGCCTCCACAACCGTGGAGCAGGACGACAGCGGGAAAAGGCCCGTCTCCCGCCGGCTTTTGAAGCCTGCCTGCCAATGTCAGCGGGTCTGCGAAGATATTGGCGGACGTACCTTTAAACGAGACCCTGTTCGGGTCTGCGGGTTTGTTTCCTTTCATCGGGATGGGGGGGGCATGTGCGCAAGATATAAACAGGCAGGCGGCATATAAGGACAACATCAGGCGGAAAAACGGGGTGCACCCCGGCCGGATCGATTTCATGGCAATGGTCCGTTTTGATAAGAATTGCCTCTTTCGTGGATGAGGGATAGGTAATATGAATTTGTCTGTCAATAAAAACCGATCCCACCCTGCTAATTACTGAATAGCCCCTGTGGTCGTGTTGATGGTAAAGACGGAGATTGAATTATCACCCTCATTTGCCGCATAGACGAACTTTCCCGATGGGTCGACGGTGACGAAAGTAGGATTCGTTCCCGCAGCCACAGCCGGACCGTTAGCGGTCAAGGCCCCGGTCGTCGTATTGATGGTGTAACCCGAGATGTCGTTGGAACCCCAGTTTGCCGCATAGGCGAATTTTCCCGACGGGTCAACGGCGACGGAAGCCGGATTCGTTCCTGCAGCCACAGCCGTTCCTGCGGTCAAGGCCCCGGTCGTCGTATTGATGGCATAAACCGAGATGCTGTTGGAACCCCAATTTGCCGCATAGGCGAATTTTCCTGACGGATCGACGATGACGGAATTGGGATTCGTTCCTGCGGCCATGGCCGTTCCGGCGGTCAAGGCCCCGGTCGTCGTATTGATGGCATAAACCGAGATGCTATTGGGACCCCAATTTGCCGCATAGGCGAATTTTCCTGACGGGTCAACGGTCACGGAAGCGGGAGACGTCCCCGCAGCCACCGCCGTACCGGGGGTCAAGGCCCCGGTCGCCACATTGATGGTATAGACAGAGATACTGCCGTCGCCCTCGTTTGCCGCATAGATGAATTTTCCCGATGGGTCAACGGCGACGGAAGTAGGATTCGTCCCTGCGGCCATGGCCGTTCCTGCGGTCAAGG
>PNOO01000175.1 GCA_013824905.1 Syntrophus sp. (in: bacteria)
AGGCGTCGCCTCCTCCAGAAGGACCTCCTTATAGACCGGACAATGGGCGATGCACAAACCGCATTTGATGCAGTGATAGATATTTTCACGGGTATTTTCACCGAACACTTCTATCTTTTCCATAATTCCATGACCTCGTCATCCGCTGACCGGAAAAACCCGGAGGGGTCCTCCTGCGGTTTTAAGCTCAGAGTCCCCCGACAAATCGCCCCGGATTCAGAACGCCGACCGGGTCCACCTTCTCCTTCAGGCGACGCATCACTACAACATCCGTCCGCGGCCCCCCCCAGACGTCGATCTTTGCCTTCAGCTCAGTCGGACAGGACTCCGCAACGAGATTACCGTCATTCTTCACCGCTTCAGCGGTGAACTTGCCGATCAGATCGACGAGCGGGTCTGTCTTCGCAACGCCGTTCTCAGGAATATAGGTCGTCAGGATACCGTTGCCGGCATGGCCGATAAAGGCGCAATCGATCCCGGCTGCCTGCGCCCAATTTTCATAATTCCCTAGTATATCCGCCTGTTTAGAAATGACAAAGTTGGATTTGAGAATCACGTGTGACTTCGAGGCAAGGGCAAAATCACGAACCCGCATCCAGAAGATGCGGTCCTCCCGGCCTTTCAGGACCTTCGCATCGATCCCCCCCTCCTTCTTGCCCATCTCCCCGATTTCCGCCACCTGCCGCTCGACGGCCTCCCCGACCCCCTCCAGACTGAAGGCAACCAGGTATTTCCCCTCTTCCCCGAGTTGACTTGCGGCTTTGCCGTCCATCAGCTCCATGGCCGAGGGAAGAAGAGACGAATGGAGGACCTTCCTCGTCAGGGATCCGGCTTTTCCCAGATCCTCGAAAGAAACCATGAGCGTAGCCGAAGCCTCCGGCAAAGGGAGGAGTTTTGTCGTGATTTCGGTAATCACCCCCAAGGCTCCCCAGGACCCGATCATCAGCTTCGTCATGTCGTATCCGGAGACGTTTTTCACGGTCTTCCCGCCGAAGGCGACGATATCGCCATTGGGGAAAACCGCTTTCAGACCCAGAAGCAGATCCCGAGCGGTGTTGTAAAGATACCGCCGCGGCCCGCTGCCGTTTGTGGCAATGATGCCCCCGATGGTGGCCTTATCCGTATAAGGGGGATCCAAGGGCAGGAACGAACCCTTGCCCGTGCCGGCCAGTTTTTCCTGTACCGCCGCCAGGGTCATCCCCGCTTCCACGGAGAGGCTCAGGTTGGGGACGTCATGCTCGGTAATTCGGTTGATTCTCAACAGGGAGAGAACCACATCGAGCTTCCGGGGAATCCCGCCCTGAGCCATTTTTGTGCCGTTGCCGCGGGGCACGACAGCCAGTTTTTCCGAATTCGCATAGGCCAGGAGCTTCGATAGCTCTACCACGCTTCCGGGATTGACGACCGCCTTGGGCGTCATGCCGTCAACAGCATAGGCCTTCATCCGATCCGGATCCTGTATCACATTGGCTTCCCCGACGATCTCTTTCAGGGCGGAAGCCAATTGGTTTACATTGGACATACGGTCTCCTTTCCTTGACGGCTTCGTAAAAGTCCGGATGCTGCGTTACTCTTCATCTTTCCTTGGGTTATGCGGCTTTTTCCGTCTCCGGCAGCAGTTTACCTGGATTCAGGAGATTCAACGGATCGAAGGCCTCTTTGACCTTCTTCATGGCGGCAATGTCCTTAGGACTGAATATTAAAGACATCCCATGCAGTTTTTCCAGACCGATGCCGTGCTCGCCGCTGATCGTTCCCCCCATCTCCGCGCAGAGCTTCATAATCTCCGTTGCCGCGGCATGGACCCTCTCCAGTTCATCCTTATCCCGCTCATCGAAAAGGATCAGGGGGTGCAGATTCCCGTCACCGGCGTGGAAGACGTTGGCGATAGGAAGCTTGTATTTCTTGCCGATCTCGACGACTTTTGCCAGCGTCTCAGGCAATCTGGTTCTGGGCACGGTGCCGTCGTTGACCAGATAGTTAGGACGCAGCCTGCCTACGGCGCCGAAGGCGCCCTTCCTGCCGGCCCATATCATATCCCGTTCCGCCTGGTCCTTGGCGACCCGGATTTCCCGCACATTGTGCTCTCGGCAGATCGCAAGAATCCGCTCAGTGAGTCTTTCCATACCATCTTTCAGACCGTCGAGCTCGATAATCAGGATAGCCGCCGCATCGGTGGGGAAACCCACATGATAGGCCTCTTCGACGGCCTTGATCGTCAAATTGTCCATCATCTCCAAGGTGGCGGGAATGATCCCTTCCCCGATGATGGCGGTCACGGTATTGCCGCCGTCTTCAATGGAATTGTAGATGCAGAGCATCGTCTTGACAGCCTCGGCCTTCGGCATGATCCGGAGAATCGCTTTTGTGACGATCGCCAGCGTTCCCTCGGAAGCCCCGAGAACCCCCAACAGGTCATAACCGGGATTGTCCAGTGCTTTGCTTCCCATCTGGACCACTTGGCCGTCGGAGAGAACCACTTCCGCCCCGAGGACATGGTTGCTGGTCACACCGTATTTCAGACAGTGTGGCCCCCCGGCATTCTCACCAAAGTTTCCCCCGATTGTGGTCACTTTTTCACTCGCCGGATCCGGCTGATAGAGATAACCGTGCTTGGCCAAGAGATTCTTCAGATCCAACGTCACCACGCCGGGCTGGACAATGACCCGTTGATTCTCGATATCCATTTCGAGAATCTGATTCATTCGCGTCATGACAATGGCGATGCCTCCCCGAATGGGAACACTCCCCCCGCTCAGGTTCGTCCCTGCCCCCCGCGCGATGACATAAATCTTGTTATCATGGGCAAATTTGACGACCTTTGACACCTGTTCGGTGGACGTAGGAAGAACGATGCAATCGGGTTGGGAGCGGATCAACGACGCATCGTATTCATAGAGTTTGAAGTGCATTGCTGAACTCAGCACATTTTCGCTGCCCACAAGCAGGACCAGCTCACTAATCATCCTATCCTTTTCCATCGTGAATTCCTTCCCAATCCCCAGCCGTTCGACATTTCATGTAAAGCGGTAAAAATTCAAAAAAAAAGCGAAGCAATCACGAATAACGGCGACTGCTTCGCTTTTGCTAATGCATTATTTTTAACTGTCTTACGAACACCATTTTCAGTCTGAACCTACTTCTTCCTCATGGCTTCCATATCGGCGATTTCCTTCATGGTCGCCAGGATCTGCCGGGCATTGTCATAAACCGGGGTATCAACCATCTTGCCTTTGTAGGAAACGGCGGCGGCGCCTTTGGCGATCCCCTCTTCCTCGAAGATCTTCACTACGCCCGTGGCCCATTCGATATCATCGGCCGACGGCATGTAAAGCCTGTGCGAAGGCTCGATCTGGCTGGGATGGATCAGCATTCTACCTTCATAGCCCATCTGACGGCCCTGCATGACGCTCACCTCGAAGGCCTCGACGTTCTTGAAATCGACGAAGGGGCAGTCGATAGCGACGCAACCGGCGGCGCGCGCCGCCACAGCGGTATAATAACGCCCGTAAAGCTGCTCGCCGCCTTCGGAGGTCAGCTTCACCCGCATGTCCTTTGTATAGTCCACGGCGCCGAAGATCAGGGAGTTCACACGCTTGCTGGCTGTGGCGGAGGCATAGGCATTGATCATCCCTTTGGCCGTTTCGATGAGGAGCTGAATGGCGATGCTCCCCACCTGAAGGCCGCGGCGTCTCTCGAGCTCTTCGAGCTTCCAGTCGAGCCGTTTGACGTTGTCCGCTTCGCCGGTCTTCGCCAGACAAACGCCGGAGAGTCCCTCATGGACGATCGCTTCGAGGTCGTCGTTCGTCATCAGAGTCTCCCAATTGTTGATCCGGGAGTAGACTTTGGAACCGCCGGTCCCCGCGTGTTTCAGGTTTTCCCGGACGCACTCGCGGGCCTTTGCTTTTTCCGCGGGGGGAACGGAGTCCTCCAGATCCAGCGTGATGATGTCCGCAGGAAATTCCGGCGCCTTACCGACCATCTTCTCGTTGTTGCCCGGAACATAAAATACCGATCTCATGACTGCCATAATTGTTTCTCCTTTCTTTCTGAATGGGTTATTTGACCCTCAATTTTCCCTGCTGATTGAACTCACGAAGACGCGCCGGAATCTCGTTGGGGTTGTCCACAACGATAATGCCCGCCTCCCTGAGCCTTGTGATCTTGTCCTGAGTGGACCCGCTGCCGCGTTCGACGATCGCGCTGGCGTGGGAGAACTTCATCCCTGCAGGCGCCCAGGCGCCTGAGACGTAAATGATGATCGGTTTGGTAAACTTTCCGGACTTCACCAGTTGCGCCGCCTCTTCCTCATGGGAACCGCCCATCTCTCCGAAGATGGCCATGACATCCGTATCGGGATCCTCCTGAAATAGGGGGAGGACGTCGGAGAAGGACATTCCGGTCACCGGCTCAGTGCCCACATGGAGGACCGTGCTGATCCCAAATCCCGCTTGGGCGATGACGTAGGGAAGTGTCCCCGACTGCCCGCCGCTGCGGGAGATGACCCCGACATGACCCGGCACGAAGTGTTTGTTGGCAAATTCGACCGAACCTCCCAGCCACCCGAGGGCTCCTATCCCCGGGGTGTTCACGCCGATAGAGCCGGGTCCCAGGAGCATCGCCCCTTTCTGCTTGCCGTAGGCGACCATCTCCAAAATGTCATATAGGGGAACGCGTTCGACCGGCATGACGATCCATTTAATGTCGGCGTCCAGCGCCTCGAAGACGGCGTCCTTCAAGCCCGTCCCGGGGATAAAGGTTACGGATACATCGAATAGACCGTGGTTTTTTACTGCATCCTTCACTGTATTGTACACGGGGATTCCATCGACTTCTTCGCCGCCGCGACCCGGCGTCACGCCGGCGACGACGTTCGTTCCCAGACGCCGCATGAATTTGGCCCGCATCGATCCTTCCCGGCCGGTAATCCCCTGAACCACCACTTTCGTTGATTTTGTCAACAAGATAGCCATATGTTCACCACCTTTTTGGTTTAAGATATTCCATGCTTCTTACGGTACTCATCCAGTCCCGGTAAGGGCGCCTCGATCTTGATCGCTCCCTTGCCCCTGAACCAGCACTCATATTCACATGCCAGGCACTCTGTTCCGAGACGCTTGGCATCACCCTCGATCGCGGGTTTTCCGTCCTTCAGGACCAAAATCCCCCGGGCATAGGTTTTACAGGCCGCGATGCAGGCCTTGGATTCGCATTCCTGACACTTGCTGTCATCGATGATGACCTTGATTGTCTGTTCCTGAAATTCCATGGGTCGCCTCCTTTACCCTTTTCTTTCCTTCTTGTATTCGAGAACCATCTCCTTCATCTCCGCGGCAAGCCCCACGGTATCGTACACGCGGTCGCCGCCGTAGATCCGGATCC
>PNOO01000176.1 GCA_013824905.1 Syntrophus sp. (in: bacteria)
TGATAGACCTTTCTGAGTTTGAATTCTTCCTTCTTTCCCTTGTTCCATTGTTTGACCGGCCGGAGATATCCGACCACACGGGAATAGACCTCGCAGGTTTCCCGACAGGTTGGACAGGTCTCCATTTCGCCCTTCAGGTAACCGTGTGACGGGCAGACACTGAAGGTGGGTGAAAAGGTGATATAGGGGAGATGATAATTCTCACAGATTTTTCTTATCAGGGTCTTGGCTGCGCGGGGATCAGAAATACGTTCTCCCGCATAGATGTGGAATACCGTACCGCCGGTGTATTGACATTGAATATCGTCCTGCAGATCGAGTGCCTCGAAGACATCGTCTGTGAAATTGACGGGGAGTTGTGTGGAATTCGTATAGAAGGGCTCTGCCGTCATTTTCTGGTAATTTTCCTCATTGGCACAGGTCATATCCGGGTATTTCTCCTTGTCAATCCGTGCCAGGCGGTAGGAGGTCCCTTCCGCAGGTGTGGATTCCAGATTGTAATTGTTTCCCGTTTCCTTCTGGAACAGGATCAAACGGTTGCGCATAAAGTCAAGAACCTTCCTGGTAAATTTCTGTCCTTCTGGTGAGGCGATATTCCGTCCCAGGAGATTGAGACAGGCCTCGTTCATGCCCAAAAGACCGATCGTAGAAAAATGATTCTTCCAATATTCGTTGAATCTCTCCTTGACGTTACGCAGATAGTAGCGTGTATAGGGATAGAGGTTCCCCTCGGTATATTTTTCGAGTACCTTCCTTTTGATCTCAAGACTCTCTTTTGCCGTTACCATTATTCTCTCAAGACGCTCCAAGAACGCCTCTTCCGTATCAGCCAGATAACCGATTCTTGGCATATTGATCGTGATGACGCCGATCGATCCGGTTAAAGGATTAGAACCGAACAGACCGCCACCCCGCTTGTGGAGTTCTCGGTTGTCGATCCGGAGACGGCAGCACATACTTCTGGCATCTTCCGGATTCATATCAGAATTGATGAAATTGGAGAAATAAGGCACTCCATATTTCGCCGTCATTTCCCATAGCCCTTCGAGTTTCGGATCATCCCAGTTGAAATCTTTTGTGATGCTGTATGTGGGAATGGGAAAGGTAAAGACACGTCCCCGGGCGTCTCCTTCGGCCATGACCTGGAGAAAAGCCCTGTTGAAGAGGTTCATCTCCTCCTGGAAATCCCCATAGGTCTCTTTCTGCGACTCGCCGCCGACGATGACGCTCCGGTCGGCATAATAGCGGGGGACCTTGATGTCCAGTGTGACATTGGTAAAGGGTGTCTGAAAACCTACTCTGGTGGGGACATTGATGTTGAAGATGAATTCCTGCAGCGCCTGCCGGATCTCCGGGTAAGTCAGTTTGTCATAACGAATGAAAGGGGCGAGGAGGGTGTCAAAATTTGAAAAGGCCTGCGCTCCGGCGGCTTCTCCCTGAAGAGTATAGAAAAAATTCACCACCTGACCCAGGGCGCTGCGGAGATGCCTCGCCGGTTTGCTTTCCACCTTCCCGGAAACCCCTCTGAATCCTTCCATAAGAAGATCGTAAAGATCCCATCCAACGCAGTACACTGAAAGAAGGCTCAGATCATGAATATGGAAATCCGCTTCCGTATGAGCCCTCCGGATTTCAGGAGAATAGATTTCGTTTAGCCAGTAGACTTGGCTCACCTCGGAGGAGATATAGTTGTTTAACCCCTGTAGGGAATAATCCATATTACTGTTCTCATGAATCTTCCAATCTATCTTCTTTAAATATTGATCCACCAGATCGACTTCCATCCGGTTGGTGATCTCTCTCAAACGGGCATGTTGGTCGCGATAGATGATATAAGCCTTTGCGGTCTTCCGGTAAGCGGAAGAAAGGAGAACTTCTTCCACGATATCCTGAATTTCTTCTACCGTCATGATCCGGTTGTCAAAGACCTTCTCGGCAAGGTTCAGGACCCGGATAGTAAGTATTTTTGCAACCGAAACATCGAATTCACCAATTGCCGCCCCCGCTTTGGCAATCGCATTGGTGATCTTCTCCGCATTGAATTTGACCAGACGGCCGTCTCTCTTTTTGATTTTTAAATGCATGGGATGGTCCTTATCCTCGGTATGAATGGTTGAATCAAGATCAGACGACAAACCCAACATATTGGGGGTGTGCGCTATTCATACTACCATATATTGACAGGGTCAAGAGTAATTTCCAAAATATTTTTTGGGTAGAGAACTCCAGCAAATATTTCTGCGGAGAGAGTCTTTTTTCTCTGGTCCTGTCTCTTTCTTGCAGCGTTTGTCGGGATGGTGCTTGCCTTTTACGGATACGAAATGTATAGTTCCGTACGGTTGAATAATCGGTACCGCTTTGATTTTAAAGGCATTGGTAAATGAAGATCGGCGACTTATCGAGGATGGTTTTCAAAGGATTCATGGCCGATGAAGAGCCAGGCGCTTGTATGAGTTGGCTCTGGACGCCGCGCGTCGTGGCCCCTGCCTGGAAATCGGCAGCTACTGCGGCCGTTCCGCCGCCTATCTCGGAATGGGATGCCGGGAAGCGGGAGGGGTCCTTTTCTCCGTCGATCACCATCGAGGGTCGGAAGAACAGCAGCCCGGTCAGGAGTATTTTGACCCGGATCTCCTGGACCCGGTAACGGGACGGATCGACACCTTCCCCCTGTTTTGCAGGACCATCCGGGAGCTCGGTCTCGAAGATACCGTCATTCCCATTATCGCCCGTTCGGAAGTCGTCGCCCGTTTCTGGAGCACCCCTTTGAGTCTGATCTTCATCGACGGCGGCCACACCTTCGGGACCGTTTTTACCGATTATAATGCCTGGGTCTCACACCTGGTTCCCGGTGGGTACCTCATCCTCCATGACATTTTCCCGGACCCCGCTCAGGGCGGGCAGGCCCCTTACTGCATTTACAATATGGCTCTCGCTTCCGGTCTTTTTATCGAGTACCCCCTTATCCGGACTCTCGGGGTGCTTAAAAGGGCGCCCGCAGGAACTCTGACAGACGAATCAAAAAGGCGCTGGAGCCGGCTGCAGACTTGATCCCGGTGTGATCGGCATACGGTCGACGTGTCGATTGTGGGTCCAATACCACTTCAACAGATCCCCTTCCCTCTCCGCTTTGATGTAACCGGAGTTCATAAAGCACCGAAGGGTCTCGCGGATCAAGGCCCCTTCCACACCCGTGAGCTCTTCAATCCTTCGGCAGAGCTCCTCAAGCGACCCGTCGCCATTCCCGTCGGCGCTCTCGGGAAGAGAAAAGGCGCCGACTTTTTCTATCAGGTCCTCGGAAAGCAGCCGATAGACGAGTTTCATCCGGAAATGGCCCTCCACCTGGAGATCGATCCCCGGCGGATTGGTTTTTTCGTGGTAGGCGCGGACCATCTCCTGCCAGGCCGAATCGATTTTTGATTCGAACTCTGCTACAAAACGATTGATTTCTTCGGGTGTCAGTCGAGATGTTCTCACGATGGCGCTGTTCGCATCGTAACGCGTCCAGTCGTCCGTCAGGATTTCCAGGTCGTATTTGTCCACCTCTTCGCGTACCGTCGTGCCGGGAAAGGGGGCCAGGAAGTGATAACCGTAAAGTGATCCGAGACCGGCTGCAAACTCCCCGGTTTCTTTCAGAGTCTCGGGAGACTCCCCGGGAAGACCGACAATGAAGGAGGTGTGGGCGATAATGCCTGTTTCCTTGCAGAGATCAACCGCCTCCCGCACCTGTTCCCTGGTTATCCCCTTGCGGATCCGCTTGAGCATCTCGGGATTTCCCGTCTCCACGCCGAAACTGATGCTGTCGCATCCCGCCTCCTTCATCAGCTTCAGGGTTTCGCGGTCCACCGTATTGACCCTTGCAAAGGCGCTCCAGTTAAACCGGAGCCCCCGCCCGAGGATCTCACCACAGACCTCCTTGACTCTGCCGCCGTGGGAAACAAAGAGGTCGTCGGCCACATTGATCCGGTCTATCCCGTAAGAGAGTATCTGCTCTATCTCCTCGACGACACGAGAGGCCGATCGAAGACGAACACGGTTTCCCACCATCCGTCGCCCCTGGCAGAAGATGCAGGAATAGGGACAGCCGCGGCTCGTGATGATGCTGACCGAATAGCCGAGGGCCTGATACCGTGACATCGGGAGGAGATGGCGTGCCGGAAGAGGCAGGGTGTCCAGATCTTCGATGAAGGGCTGGGGATCGGTAATGACGACCTCTCCGTTACGACGGAAGGCCAGCCCCCGGATTCCCTCCCTGGCTGAAGGATCCATCTCCGCGGCCATGAGTTCGGCAATGGTCCCCTCCCCTTCTCCTCTTACTATCAGATCGATCCCGGGATAAGCGATGAGGCTTCTTTCGGCGGTAAAAGAGACATGCGGCCCTCCCATCATCGTGATCATCGCTGGGCGATGCTGTTTTGCCGTGGAGACGATCTCGGCGGCGCCCGGAAAATTCAGCGTCACGGAGGTCGAACCCAGGACATCCGGCCGGAATTCATCCAGTTGCGCCCTGAGTTTTTCCGGTGAGTAACCGCTGACGATATAATCGAAGATTCGCACCTCGGCACCGGCATTTTCAAAGGCAGCGGCGACATAGGTCACACCAAGCGGCGGAGCGGGTGCTTCCTCCAGTGGGTAAGGGGGCGCAACGATCGCGACTCTCATAGACCTCTCTCCGATCAATCCCCCTTGCGGGGCAGGATGAGTGAGCGAATCCAACCCGTCCATGTATTTTTCCCCATGAGGTGACGGTCGATCAAATCGAATTGAGCGGCAAGCTCCCGGGGATTGGCCAGCCATTCGGCTCGTGTTTTCACAGTCCTCCCCGGTTCAAGATATTTCAGAACAGAGGCCGGATTCCCAGCCGCTATAGCATTGGCGGGGATATCCCGAACAACGACGGAACCGGCGCCGATGATGCTGTTTTCTCCGATGCTAACCCCTTTGCAGACAATGGCGCTGTCCCCGATCCAGGAATTGTTCCCGATGATGACCGGGGCTGTATTTCCGATAGCCAGGCTGCGGTCGTAGACGCCGTGCCAGTCCGAATCGGTGACAAACACACCCTGGGCCAGCATGCAGCTCTCTCCGATGACGATCTCCGTGGCGGCGCTGATCCTGACTCCCGGGCAGATCAAGGCGCAGTGACCGATCTCTATCTTTCCCCGCCCCTGAAGATCAGACCAAACGGTCAGACGGACTTTGCGGTCGGGGGTGGCGATCACCGTGGAATGATCTCCCAGAGACACCGGCCCCCCGAAGATCTCCACATGCCAGGGTTTCATGAAGTGGCATCCCTGTCCCAGATGCTCAAACTGCGGCCGGAGAAAGTGGTTTGCATACCA
>PNOO01000177.1 GCA_013824905.1 Syntrophus sp. (in: bacteria)
CTTCCAGGCGATCTTCATGGCCAATGCCGGCGGTTGCTGGGACAACGCCAAGAAGATCGTGGAGGTGGACCTGAAGCAGAAGAACACCCCCCTGCATGAAGCCACAGTCGTTGGCGACACCGTCGGCGATCCGTTCAAGGACACCTCGTCGGTCTCCCTGAATCCCGTGATCAAGTTCACGACTCTCTTCGGTCTTCTGTCTGTGGAAATCGCCGTGACCATGCAAAACGTCGGGTTGAAACTCGGCCTGGCATCGCTTTTCTTCCTTATCGCGCTTGTCTTCGTCTACCGTTCCTTCTATGGGATGAGGATTACCGGTGAAAAGCTTTAATAGATTAGCCTGGCTGTACTAAAAAGAAAGGGCGCGCCGTTGTTTCCGGCGCGCCCTTTCTTTTTAGATAAAAAAATGGTGGATGGAAAAGGAGGGAACCTAAAAACCATCCACCATTATAATACTGAAAGGGTTTCGATTGCCGCTCCACCTTTCAGATTATCTTATCACATGCCAAACGCTATTTCAGCCTCGCTGCATCAATTTGAAAGAAAAAAGGATCTGCTCTTTTTTTTGCCGCCCTTCTTTCTGGCCCTGATCGTATGATCCGCGGGAGCGGCCTCTTCTGTTTCGCCCTCTTCCCGGGTAACGAAAAAATCATACTCCTGAATCGATCCGGAATTGAGCTTTGCCTTTTTTCCCTTGCTGCTCCTTGGACTTGGGCTCTTCTTTTCTCCTTCCATAGATAATCTATTCCCTGTTTCAACGGCCAGCGTCGATATGAAAACTGTATGGATAATCCCGACTCTGCAAAGCGCCTCCTCAGGCTTGGCGCTTTTCTCTTGAACAAACTGCTTTCGCAATAGCAATGCCAATTTTAGCGATCCTTCTTCTCTAGAATAATCTCCCATGGAATGCGTTCCCAACACGATGAAATATCGGACACATGCACCACCTCGTCGGTGATGATGCAGATAGGTGCATCCTGAAGGAATGAATGAAAAACGAAATCCAGGAAACAAAACAGGACAAAGGCGTGCCGATACCGCACGTAATTTCCATGAAATTTCGCTTAAATTCAACAGCCGGGTGGCATGGAAAGGAATGTGCGCCTATTGCACATGGCGTGCTGAATAGGCACAAGGAAAAGATATGTAATTATTTGATATAGTTATTAATTTTCTTTTGTTCCCGGATCAGTTTGTAGCGAGAAATCCCAAGACGCCTCGCCGCCTCGGTTTTATTTCCCCTACTTATCTCCAGGGTATTTTCGATAATCTTCTTCTTGACGTCATTCGTGATCCTCTCCGTCACCAGAGTAAAATCAATTCCTTCCAAGGAGAGTTGTGGCAGGACGTTGTCGATCTGAATCCTGAGTTGCTCTTTATTGGTCGTCACCCTCATCTCCGCAGGCAGGTTTTCCGGGGTGATCATAAACCCTTCGTTGTGAAGGATCATGATCCGTTCAATGATGTTTTTCAGTTCTCGGACATTACCCGGCCAGTGGTAAGCAGTGAGAATAAGCTCCGCGTCCTCCGTAAATCCCTTCACCTTCTTCATGAATTTTCCGTTAAACTCTTCCACATAGTAACGGGCGAGAAGCAGGATATCGTCGATCCGCTCACGAAGCGGCGGGATCACGATCGGTACGACGCTGATCCGGTAGTAGAGATCCTCGCGAAAAGTCCCCTCCGCAACCATCCGGGTAAGATCCTTGTTAGTCGAAAAGATGAACCGGACGTCGATGGGGATATTTTCATTGCCTCCCAAGTGACGGATATGGCCATCCTCCAGCATCCGGAGAAACTTTGCCTGGATATGGATGTTCATGTCACCGATCTCATCCAGGAGCATCGTACCGCCGCTCGTGTATTCCAGAAGGCCGAGCTTTCTCTTTCTCGCATCGGTGAAGGCGCCTGCCTCATATCCGAACAGTTCGCTCTCCAAAAGAGTCCCTGGAATGGCCGCACAATTGACATCGACAAACGGCTTGGTGTTCCTGTCGCTCTGCCGGTGTATCGCACGGGCGATCAATTCCTTCCCGGTGCCGCTTTCCCCCTGAATCAGGATGCTGGTGTTGTGTCTGGCCACCTCCTCGATGACATGAAACAGACTGCGCATCTTCTTCGACTTGCCGAGAATGTTATGAAAGCCTAAGAGGATGTCCTCACGCTCTTTGAGTTTCTCCACCTCCGTCTTCAACGATTTTGCTTCCAGGGAAAGCCGCGAATGCATAATGGCGTTGTCATAGGAAGTAGAGGTGTTCTTGACCAGTATATCAAGGGCATGGATCTCTTCCTGGGAATAGCTTCCCACCTTTTTGGCCAGATAGAGGGCGCCCTTGAACTTGTCTTTGACCGTGAGAGGAAGGGCGATTTCAGTCAGGTAATCCGGGAAAACAGCCTGGGTCGATGGACTTCCGGCGCTGAACTGGCTGGTGACGATGGCATTGGCGTCGATCGCCTCCCGAATAATGGTCGGCCCGATCTTCTCATCACAGGCCCGCCGGTCCGCGATGGACACCTTCTTTCCGTCGTTCACAAGGCAGCGGTCCTTCTCGATGTCCAGGAAATAGACCAAGACCTTCTCCGAGCCGGTTATTCTAAGGGCGCTCTTGACGAGTATCTCCAGGATATGGTTGTCCAGGACATAACTGGCATTCATCTTGGAGACGGCCTCCTGGAGGATCATGAGTTGCTGGATCTTCCCGTCATTGGCCTCGAAGAGTCGCAAATTGTAAATAATGATACTCAAGAAATTGGCATAGGTCACAAAGAGGCTGATCTCCTCCGGAAAGAACTTGGTCTCCTCTTTGAACCAGGCGGCGAGGATCCCGATGACTTCATCCTCAATCTTCAGGGGGGCGCAGAAATAGGAGCCGCGGTCATAGATCTTCGTCAGCATTCGGTCTGTTTCGGTGATCCGGGGATCGGTGGCCGTCACCTCCACGGCGATCGGTTGGCCGGATTTGGCCACCTTGGTCACAATGCAGTCGTGTTCATAGATATTGAGGGCCACGGAAAGGACCCTCCGAGCCTCCTCGGGACTGTAGTTCTTGACGACCTTGGCCACGAGATTCTGGCGAGAGTCATCAAACAGGCGGATGATCCCTCTGTCAAAACCGATGCTGTCGACCACCTCATCGAGAATCTTGACCAAGATTTCGTTCACACTGGAGGGGGCAGTCAGAAAAGAGCTCAGACGGAAGATGCTTTGGAGCAGCTTATCCTTATCGAGCTGCAGCATAGAAGAAGTCCTCGCTTGGTCAGCCGTGACTGTTGATACTTGGGACATTGAACTTATCCTTTCTTGTCGTTTTTACCACTGCCGACGGATCAGGATTTGCGCAGGAAGGTGCAGAGGGGTATGGTCCGCTTGATCGTAATGGAAAGAGTCCGTCCGCGATCGTCAGGTTTTATCATAGGCAAAAAACTGCATAGTAAATAAAGCCCTCCCCTGCGTGGCCGACCGGAGGTCCGTCGAATAGCCGAACATGGCCTTCAGGGGAACCCTGGCCTTGATTTCACTGACCAATCCCTTGGGTGCGATGGCCTGGATCTCACCCCGACGGGCATTGATGTCGCCGATGACCTCTCCCATGAATTCAGTGGGAGTGATCACATTGACCAGCATGATCGGATCCAGAAGAACGGGATCAGCCTTCAGGCAGCCGTCCCGGAAGGCTATGGATGCCGCGATCCTGCACCCGAGCGCAGAAGATTCTCCCTCTTTCAGCGTCCCGCCAAGAATGACGATCCGGATATCGATCACAGGATATCCCGCAACCACGCCGCTCAGCAGGGCCTCGCGGATCCCGTCCTCCATTGCAGTCAGGAAGTCATCGGGGATGATCGTTCCATCTTTTAGCTCATGGACAATCTCCACCCCGCCTCCCCGGGCCTTCGGTTCCAGGAGGAGTTTCACATGGCCGAAATGCTTCTTTTCCCCCAGTTCCCGCTCGAACAGCCCCTCGCTTTCAACACGCTTCCGGATCGTCTCGCGGTGAACGACCCGCGGTTTGCCAACGTTCACGCGGGCATTAAACTCCCGAAGAAGGCGATCGGTGATAATCTCGAGGTGCAACTCTCCCATACCCGAGATGACCGTTTGGGCGGTCTCATCATCGTATTTGACCCTTAGTGTGGGGTCTTCCTCCATCAGCTTGCCCAGGGCGACGGTGAGCTTCTCCTGGTCTGCCGGAGTCTTGGCCTCAATCGCCAGAGAGATGACCGGTTCATAGAATTCAATCGATTCGAGAAGGATGGGATGGGCTTCATCACAGATCGTATCGCCCGTCGTAATATCCTTGAGTCCCATGACAGCGATGATATCACCGGCGGCCGCCTGTTCCACGCGCTCCCGCTTATTGGCGTGCATTTTCAACAGTCGGGCGATCTTTTCCTTCTTTTTGCGGCTCGCATTATACAGCTCGTCCCCCGCTTGAAGCCGTCCTGAATAGATCCGGAGATAGGTGAGTTTTCTCCCCTCATCCTGCATGATCTTGAAGGCCAAGGCGGCCAGCGGCTCCCGGTCGCTGCTCTCCCTGATCTCTTCCTGCTTGGTCAGGGGGTTCATACCCTTCACAGGGGGGACCTCTTCCGGAGAGGGGAGAAAATGGACAACCGCATCGAGGACCGGCTGGACGCCTCTGTTCCGTAAGGCCGATCCGCACATGACGGGGACCACCTTAAGCGAGATCGTCGCCTTCCTGACGGCTGCAATGATCTCTTCGGCGGAAATCTCCACCCCGTCAAGATATTTCTCGGCAATGGCGTCGTCGGCATCGGCGAGAACGGCAAGCATCCTGTCCCTCTGTTCCGTCGCCTGCGGCAGTATCTCGTCCGGAATCTCCCCGTATGTATAGGCGAGCCCCTTGGTCGCATCATCCCAGGTGATGAGCTGCCGGCTGATCAGATCCACAACCCCCCGGAAGTGCTCCCCCTCTCCGAAGGGAAGCTGGATCGGGAGGGGCAGGGAGTTGAACCTCTCCTTCATCATTCGGATCGTCCCGGCATAGTTGGCCCCGACACGGTCCATTTTGTTGATGAAGGCCACCTTGGGAACGCCATACTTATCGGCCTGGTGCCAGACTGTCTCGGACTGGGGTTCCACCCCGCCCACGGCGCAGAAGACAACAACCGCGCCGTCCAGAACGCGGAGGCTCCGTTCGACCTCGATCGTGAAATCGACATGGCCCGGTGTGTCGATGATGTGAATCTCATGGTTGTGCCAAGTGCAGGTGGTCACCGCCGATGTGATGGTGATCCCCCGCTCCTGTTCCTGCGGCATCCAGTCCATGACGGCCTCGCCGTCGTGAA
>PNOO01000178.1 GCA_013824905.1 Syntrophus sp. (in: bacteria)
GAGGTCCATGTCCTGGTTGTGCTCTCTTTGGCGTTTGAGGTAGGTCCCCCAGTCGTAGCTGACGATCCGGGCGTTGATGCCGACCTTGCCCAAATCGCCGATCATCGCGACGCCGACCTTCAGCCCCTCCGGGTTGTAGGGCCTGGCCACCGGCATGGACCAGAGGGTGATCTCCGGGAGCCCCTTCCCGTCGGGATAACCCGCCTCGGCCAAGAGCTTCTTGGCCACAGCAACGTCATAAGCATAACCGGGGACATCCTTGTTGTAGCCCCACATCGTGGGCGGGATGCCGTTTTTGGCCACCTCCCCCATCCCCTGGTAGATCTTGTCGACGATCGCCTTGCGGTTGATCGCATGGGCCACAGCCTCGCGGAGCTTTACATTCTTCCATAACTCCTTCTTGTGGTTAAACCCCAGATAGCCAATGTTCATCCCCGACTGGCTGATGACCTGCAGCTTGGGGTCTTTCCTGGCCATCTCGATATCGGCGGGGTTGGGGAAATCGATCATGTGAACGTTGCCCGCCTTGAGCTCCAGGAAGCGGACCGAGTTTTCCGGGACGACCCTGAAGATCAGCTTATCCAGATAGGGCCCTTTGGCCTTGTCCCAGTAGTCCTTGTTGGCCTCCAGAATGATCCGGTCGTCCTTGACCCACTTGACCAGTTTGAACGGTCCTGTGCCGACCGGATTGCGGATAAAGCCCTTCGGATCCTTCATAAAGGCGGTCGGGCTGATGATGTCCGCGAAGTCCATCCCCATGTTGGCGATGAAAGGGGCCTGGATCTTCTTCAGCTTGAAGACGACGGTGGTGTCATCCGCCGCCTCGATGGAGTCGACCGTATCGTCCATCCCCATCGACACCCAGTATTCCGGCGGGCGTTCCTGCTTGGGGATGTCCCACCCCTTGCCGGAGAATTTGACGTTGCGGTTCTTCATCATCCGGCCGATGGAAAAGACGACGGCATCGGCGTTGAAGGCCGTCCCGTCGTGGAACTTCACCCCCTTGCGGAGCTTGAAGGTGTACATCAGGCCGTCGGGACTGATTTCCCAGGAGGTCGCCAGACCCGGTTCCAGGGCCGTGGACTCATCCTTGTAAAAAACAAGCGCCTCGAGGATATTGTCACAGATCATGAAGGAGTTCCCGTCCGTTTCGTAGGCCGGGTCGAGGCCGACGCTGTCCCCCCCCCGCCCGAAGACGAGCGTGCCGCCTTTCTTCGGCGTCATCGCGGACGCTTCCGATTTTTTCGCCGCAGAGGGGGTCACATCCCCCTTCTTCGCCGCCGCAAACACAATGCCCGCACCCAGCATCACAAAGATGCATACCAAAATGACCACCTTTTTCATCATTTTATACCCCCTTTCTTTCTCCGGTTAAATCCTTCTATTTCCCTGAATCGACATGACTAAAAAAGACTCCCCGCCTCGTATTGTCGCCAGGCTGAGAGAAGGGATAAAGCCAACAGGGCGCTCCGCGTGTGGAGGCTCTCTCGGACAAGATATTCCCGGTCGCTGTGGTCGTGTTTTCCCACCGGACCGAGACCGTCCACCACCGGCGTTCCCGCCTCCGCGATGGTGTTTGCATCCGAGGCCCCGGCGCGGAACTGCTCCACAACGGGGATGCCCAGTCGACTTGCCTCTCCGGCGATGACGTTGAACAGGGCCTTGTTTCGTTCTGTCGCCTCCATGATGGGAACATGTTCCACAACATCGGCCCTCAGGTCCATCCCCTCCACTTGCCGCCACTTCAGGAGATCGTTTAGACAGGAGCGGAAGAATGCGAATCCTTCGGTGGTTGGGGAGCGGACATCGACCGCCGCCCAGGCCTCTTCGGGAACACTGTTCGGGACGATGCCGCCGGCGGTCTGACCGATGTTGACCGAGACCCCCGGGAATCGGCCGTTCAACCCCTCCAGCTCGATAATGACGTGAGCCAGGTCCAGAATGGCGCTTTTCTTCCCCTCCACCACCTGGGCGGCATGACCCGCCCGGCCGCGGGCGGAGAGCTTTAGTACCAGATGTCCCTTCCGCCCGGTCACGATCTGTCCCTTCATTCCCCCAGCTTCGAGGACAAAGGCCATTGCGCTGCGCTTCGCCTCGGTCACGAAGAGCGGGCGGGAAATTGGCGAGCCTACCTCCTCTTCGGAATTGAAGATCCAGGTGATGGGAAGATTCTCCAAGAGGCGCAGTGTCGCAAGGGCCTTGAGGGCGAAGATGCCGACAACGAGCCCTCCCTTCATATCGATGACCCCCGGACCATAGAAATAACTCTCATCCTCCCGCCATCCGCAGAAAGCGGTATCCGCGGGAAAAATCGTATCCATATGTCCAGCAAGAAGGATCCTCCGTCTGTCTTCATTGGACGGTACGGAGACGACCAGCAGGTCACCGTAAGTCTCCTGCGGGAGAATCCGCCGGTCCAGGGACAGAGGTTCAAAAAGATCGTAGATCTCCCGGCAGACCCGATCAACGCCGGCCTTGTTGCGCGTCCCGCTCTGGATCAGTACCAGGCGCTTGAGGACGTTGCCCATCATCTCTTCCTGATCTTTCAGGTGGGCGGTAAGGTTTTTCTGCAAAGGGTCCATGGAACCTCGGTCACGAGCCACTTGACGGCGAAACCGCATCGATCCCCGCCGGAGTGCGCCCTTGCGAGGGTGGGGGCGGGAATGTCAATGGAGGAGAAAGACACAGGTCATCCCGGCCCTATAAATCAGCGTTTGATCGGGTTATAGGGAAGTGTAAGAGGAAGGCAACAGCGTGTCAAGCTTTTCTTTTTTTATGCTCAGGCAAGCAGAAGGCCGATCAGGGCAAGGATGACCCGTCTGAAGAAATGGATGACCGGATCCAGCGCCCCGAGATAAAGAAGGCCGATAATGATAAAGAATCCGAATGGTTCAAGGCGGGAAAGGGCGTATTGGAGCCTCTCCGGCATGAATCCCATGAGGATCTTGGAGCCGTCCAGGGGCGGGATGGGAATCAGGTTGAACGAGGCCAGTATGATGTTGATTTGCGCCAGATAATAGAGAAGCTGGCCGATCGATCCCGACGACGACGGTGCAAGGAGACGAAGGAACAGGACGGCCAGAAAAGCAAAAATCATATTGGCGACGATGCCGGCGGAAGAAACCAGAATCAGCCCCAAACGCGTATTGTGGAAATGGTTGAAGTTCACGGGCACAGGTTTGGCCCAACCGAAACCGAAGATGAAGAGCATGGCTGTCCCGACGGGATCGAGGTGTTTGAGGGGATTGAGGGTCAGGCGGCCCGCATATTTTGCCGTCGGATCCCCCATCCGGTAAGCCACCCAACCGTGGGCCAGTTCATGGATGATGATGGAATAGAGCAGCGGTATCGCCAGCAAAACGAACGTCAACGGGTCATCAAGAAGAAGTTTGAGCAAGCCCATCTTATTACCTCCCATATCATCTGATTTTTTAACGGTGGGAAACAAAATCCCCCGGAATTCCATCCGGCTCAGATTATCACAAAACAATGCAGATGAAACGGATCAATTTTACGGCCTTCAGAATTCCATTGACTCCGGGTTGGCTTTTCGGCCATATTGAGACCAGCAAAACCGCGAGGAAAAACTTCTCGACGTTGGGGAAGTTCCTTACATGGGGTTCGCCGGACAGACGGTGTTTTTCAAGAAAAATCAGGCCTGAGGGAATGCAGACGATGGAAGTCCTTCTTGCGGGACATAACGTGGATTACGACATCATCCGGGAGATCGCCGCGGAGCATCCCGAACGACAGGACCTGACTCCGGAAACCGTCGCGGCCGCCTACGCCCGGATCAGTCGGAATCCGCGGCCCGTGAACGAACTCAGGACTCTCGCGCGGGGCGAGGTGGAAAAGGCGCGCGCCTCCAACCGGAACATCGTCTTCGAGATGGGCCATAGTTCCATCGCCGAGCACGCCGTTTTCAATCTCGATATCCTGAAGGTCTCGCGCCTCCTCGTCGAAGAGATTGAAAAATTCCGACTCGCTTCCTATACCGAAAAATCCCAGCGTTACGTCCTGTTCAAGGACGATTTCGTCATTCCCGCCGAGGTCCGCAAGGCCGGTCTGGAAGAGACCTTCACCGCAACCGTCCGCGCGCAGAACCGCTGCTACCACGAGCTTTACGAAAGACTCCGCCCCTATGTCTTCGCCCAAAATCCCGAGCTCGCCGCCGATCCGGCAAACACATTGCTCCTCGAAGGCTGGGCGAAGGAGGACGCCCGCTACATCATCCCGCTCGCCACGGAGACCCAGCTCGGAATGACCGTAAACGCCCGGAACCTCGAATTGATGATCCGGCGCCTTGCCGCCTGTCCCATGAGCGAGGCTCAAGAGTACAGCCGCCGGCTCTATGACGCCACGCAACGTGTCGCCCCGTCGCTCGTCCGCTATACGGAACCTACGGCCTACGACCTGGAAACAAAAAAAGGGCTTCGGGCGCAGGCGGCCCGGATCATCGCAAAAATACAGGCAAATTCCCCCAGAGATACGCTAAAGACTGATACGGGCATGACAGACGGGGAGGCCGCCGGACAGGGTAAAACGGATCGCTTCGTCCGGTTGATCGATGCGACGCAGGACGCCGATGAAAAGGTCGCCGCGGCGCTCCTCCACAGCGGCTCGCACCTCCCGCTCGCCCATTGCCGGGAGATTGCCGCGCGGATGGACAGAGCAGGAAAAGAGGCCCTGATCAAAACGGCGCTCCGGCGGATGAAGGCTTACGACGCCGCCCCGCGGGAGTTCGAGCAGGTCGGTCTCCTCTTCGAGCTCACGATCAGCGCCACCTGTTTCGCCCAGGCAAAAAGGCACCGGATGGCCTCCATCACCGTCCAGGACTACGATCCTGCGCTCGGCGTCACGATCCCTCCCGCTGTCGTCGCGATCGGCATGGAGAAACCCTTCCAGGAGATCTGCACCCGGACGGAAGAAACCTGGGATCAGATCCGCAGGGCCGCGCCGGAGGCCGCGGCGTATATCCTGACAAACGCCCACCGGCGGCGGGTGGCGATGAGAGTCAGCGCACGGGAGCTCTACCATCTCGCCCGCGTCCGGGCGGATCGCCACGCCCAGTGGGACATCCGGGAAACGGCAGCAGAGATGGTCGCCGAAGGACGAAAGGTCATGCCCCTTACGCTCCTGCTTGCCGCGGGGAAGGACGGTTTCGACGACCTCTATGCCCGGATCTTCGCCGGGGAAGGCTGACGGCTTCGTAAAAAGTCCATATGAACATGGAGACACAAAAGGGTCCAGACGGGAAACACTATCCCGCGGTGAGT
>PNOO01000179.1 GCA_013824905.1 Syntrophus sp. (in: bacteria)
GGCCATCGCCCGGGAGTGCCCGGCCGTTTCCGACGTGGCCCCCGTGTACAACGGTGCGGCCCAGGTGGTGTACGGCAATCAGAACTGGTCGACGGGGATCTACGGGACCACCCCCGGCATCCTGCCCGTCCGGGACTGGTCGCTCTCCTCCGGAAGGATCTTCACGGATCAGGATGTGCGGAATGCCACCAAGGTCTGTCTCCTGGGGCAGACCGTCGTGGACAACCTCTTCGGCAATGCGGACCCCGTGGGCCAGATCATCCGGATCAAAAAGGTCCCTTTTACCGTCATCGGCGTCCTGGCGCCGAAGGGCCAATCCGACCGCGGCCAGGATCAGGATGACACGATCTTCGTTCCCCTCTCGACAGCGCAGAAGAAGATCTTCGGGACGCCGTTCGTGGGGATGGTCCGTGTGATTACGGTCAAGGCGAGAAGCGCTGATCAACTGGCCGCAGCGGAAGAGCAGATCAACGAACTGCTCAGCCAGCGCCACCGGATCAGCCCCCGTCAGGAGAAGGATTTCACGGTGCGGAACCTCACCCAGATGATGGAGGCCAGAGAGCAGGCCACCCAGGTCATGGGTCTTTTACTGGCGGCGATCGCATCCGTCTCCCTGCTGGTGGGGGGCATCGGCATCATGAATATCATGCTCGTCTCCGTGACGGAAAGAACCCGTGAGATCGGCATCCGGATGTCCGTGGGGGCCAAGACCTGGGATATCCGGCTGCAGTTCATCATCGAGGCGTTGACCCTCTCCCTCATCGGCGGTGTGGTCGGCATCATCCTCGGCGTTTCGGGGTCGAAGATCCTTTCGTCCCTGGCCGGCTGGGCGACCGTCGTTTCCCCCCTGTCGGTCTTTTTGGCCTTCGGGTTTTCGGGCCTCGTGGGTCTTTTTTTCGGCTTCTATCCCGCCTACAAGGCCTCCCTGCTCAACCCCATCGACGCCCTTCACTACGAGTAGTAGATAAAACTCCTTGACACGCAAAGCACCTTTCCTTATCCTCAACCCACGTAAAAGCAACTATTTATCCATCGTAATACAGCTGTCATTGTTCCCCAGAGAATTGCGGCCGCCGGACGCCCGTCGGCATAATAATAGATGTATCCTCGAATCACGTCAGTCCGGTTGTATTTTTTGGCTTACGTAATCGAGAGGGCGGAGCTGTAAGCGGGTATTGCTCAGGAGGGATCCCATCATGATGATCGACATGCACAGCCACATCCTGCCGGGCCTGGACGACGGGGCCTCCGACTGGGAACAGGCCCTCGCCATGGCGCGGGCCGCCGTCGACGACGGCATCACGGAGATGATCTGCACTCCCCACTGGGTGTTGGGGAAATACGAAAACACCCGCGAGGCGATCCTGCAGCGGTTCTCGGAGTTCGAGTCGCATCTGGCCGCGGCGCAGATCCCTCTGAAGATCCACCCCGGGGCGGAGCTGCGGATCGACACAAGCATCCCGGCCAGGCTCAAGAGCGGCGAGCTCATCACCCTGGGCAACGGCGGCGGCTATGTCCTTCTGGAGCTCCCCGAGGAGACCCTTCCGGACCATCTCCACGACTTTTTCTGGAACCTCCAGATCAACGGTTTCCGCCCGATCCTGAGCCACGTGGAGCGCAACCCCATCCTGCGGGAACACCCGCGCCGCCTCCAAAACTGGGTGGAAGGCGGGATCCTCACCCAGGTCACGGCAGCGAGCCTCCTGGAGGAGTTCTCCACCGAGATCCGGGAGTTCGCCCTGATGCTCGTGGAGCACCGCCTCGTCCACATGCTGGTCACCGACGCCCACGGCCTGCGGATGCGCAAGCCGCAACTCTCCGCAGCCTGTCAGGTGATCGAAGAGATCGCAGGGTCGGAGACCGTCGAGCGGATGGTCCTGGACACCCCCCGGCATATTCTTCAGGGCGAGGCCGTCCCCCCTGTCGATCCGATTCCCTTTGCTTTGACGAAGAAGGGCGGCTTCTGGTCCTTCCTAAAAAATAGGAAAAAATAGGGACAGCGCCCATTTTTGAAGTGCCCGTTTTTTAATGAGAGTATTAAATGATAATGCCCTGGAAAAATGGGCGCTGTCCCTATTTTTTCTATTTTTTTATTTTTTAGTAGCCGAACTCTTGAAACTTGTCCGGATTCGCAAACTCGCCGTCCTGGTACTCCAGGGCATGCTGAACCTCATGACCCAGAACCGCCGGACATAGAATGATCTTTCCATTGATCTTCTTGCCCACGATGCGGATAGCGCCTTCCGGATGAGAGTAGGTACCTACGGCGCCCGGATAACCAATCGCCTTCATATCATCCACGACGATCACCTTAATCTTGATCTCGGTTTCGTAGACATCGAAGGGATCGCCCTTCAAGGCGTTGAACCCCCGCCACTGGGCATCGAAGCCGTCCATCCGCGCGACCGTTGCGGGGGCGAGAACGCAGCCGCTGAGGAACGCCGCAAAAAGCACGACGACCAGCAGCAACCTGGCCGGCGGGACGCAAGGCCCCCCACAGCCACCCACAGCGGCTCTCTCTTCTCGGGACGGCAAAGGGGGTAACACTTGATTCTCTCCATTTCCGGAACGTTATTTCCCCTCAGGATCGGTTTCGATTGCGGGACGTTCATAAGGGTTTTCGGAAGATTCATCCGGAAACTTTAGCGCTAAAAAATGGGGACAGCGCCCATTTAATTTCACAGTAGCCGGAAGGCCTGAAAAGAGCAGAACATGACTCAGAAAACCAGAAAATGGATCCTCGTGGCCGCGGCCCGGCCAAACTTCATGAAGATCGCCCCCCTGATCCGGGCGATCGCGGCATACAACAGCGCAAACCCGGGGAGCATCCGGCCCTTCCTGGTCCACACGGGCCAGCATTACGATGCCAACATGTCCGACGATTTTTTCAGGGACCTGGCCATCCCCGCGCCGGACATCCACCTGGGGATCGGCTCCGGGAGCCATGCCGAGCAGACCGGCCGGGTGCTGATCGCCTTCGAGGAGGTCCTCCTGAGGGACCGGCCGGACCTCGTCATCGTCGTGGGGGACGTCAACTCCACGATGGCCTGCACGCTGGCCGCCGTGAAGCTCCACATCCCCGTAGCCCACGTGGAGGCGGGCCTCCGGAGCTTCGATCGGCGGATGCCCGAGGAGATCAACCGTCTGGTCACCGACGCCCTGGCCGATTACCTGTTCACCCCCTCCCCCGACGGCGACGCGAATCTTATCAGGGAGGGCATCCCGAAGGAGAAGATCTTCCTGGTCGGAGATATCATGGTGGACAGCCTCCTGTTCAACCTGGAGATCGCAAAAAAAAGGCCGATCCTCGCGCGTCTCGGCCTCACACTGCCGGACGACCACATGGGCGAAAAGCGTGTCCATCCTTACGCCTTGGTCACCCTGCACCGGCCGTCCAACGTCGACGAAAGGGTTTCGTTCGAGAGGATCGTCGGAGCCCTGCTCAAGATCGCCGTGCGGCTCCCCGTCCTTTTCCCGATACACCCCCGGACGCGTAAACAGGTCCAGGCCTTCGAGATGGAGGACGCCTTCATCTTCCATCCCACACCGGAGCTATGCCCAGAGGATTACTACGCCCTGATGACCCACGCCGGCGACGACCGTCTGCCCTCCCCCTTAGCGGCGGAAGAGAGTGCGGAGGAGGGAAGGGAGCTCAAGCGCCGGATCCACGCCTTCGAGCCGCTGGGCTACCTCGATTTTCTCAACCTCATGGCCCACGCCGCGGTCGTCCTCACCGACTCCGGGGGGATTCAGGAGGAGACGACGGTCCTCAACGTCCCCTGCATCACCCTGCGCGACACCACCGAGCGGCCGATCACGCTCACGGAGGGGACCAATGTCCTGGTCCATGACGACCCTGAGCGGATCGTCGCTGAGGTGGGGTGGGCCCTTGCCGGCAAGAGCCGCAGGGGAAACTGCCCGACGATCTGGGACGGCCATACCGCCGAGCGAATCGTCCGCATCCTGACCCCATGGAAAATAGGGACAGCGCCCAATTAATGCAGATGCATGATCAGGAACAATGGGATACACCCCGGGGACGCTAAAATAGAAGATCTGACCCCCACAAAAGGAGGCTAAAAGTGAATACATTGAAGCAGGAAGCATTGACGGCGATCGCACAACTTCCGGAGACAGCCGACGTAGATACGATTATGTACAGGTTATCTTAAAAAAAGAGATAGAAATCGATTGCATTATCTCTAAATAAGAGATAGCCTGTCCGTTATGAAGAATATAATTTCACGACTTATTGATGATTTCCATGAGCGGAAATTGCCTGAACTGGCAACCCGAACTAAGGAATTTTTTGAAGTAAAAGGCAAGGCGGATGTCGTCATCGGTATGAGGCGAGCGGGTAAGACCTGGTTTTGTTATCAGAAAATAAAAGACCTGATGGCCTCGGGAATAAAAAAAGAGGAGATACTCTATCTTAACTTTGAAGATGATCGGTTGCTTGAATTTAACGTTAATCATTTTCAGGGAATCCTTGATGTCTATTTCGGGAAATATCCCGAACATCGAAATGCCCGATGTTATTTTTTCTTTGATGAGATACAGCGAATTCATCAATGGGAAATGTTCATAAGGCGCTTGCTTGATACGGAAAATCTTCAAATTTTCATTACCGGATCATCATCAAAGTTACTTGGCTCGGAAATAGCCACCAGTTTACGGGGGCGTTCTCTACCGATAGAAATATTCCCGTTCAGTTTTGAGGAATATTTGAAATTTCAGGGGCTTTTTTCCGACAGACCAAAAACGTTTGGCGCGAACACGGCCTCCTTATTACGCAAGGCTGTTAAAGATTATCTTGAAGTTGGAGGTTTCCCGGAAGTGCAGAAACCGGATCGCGATCTTCGCATCGAAATATTGCAAGGCTATATTGATTCTGTATTGCTGAAAGACATCATTGAGCGCCATAAGGTCAGCAATATTCTCGTGCTTAAGCATCTTGTCCGCCATATTATGAATTCTTCCGGCGGGCAATTCAGTGTCAACAAATTCTTCAACACCATGAAAAGCATGTCGATCAAATGTACCAAGAACAGCTTGTATGAATATCTTGATCATTTGACAGATGCTTTTTTGTTTTACAAAGTGCCCATTCACAGTCGTTCTGAAAAATCAAGGCTGATCAACCCGGCTAAAATCTACACCATCGATACCGGACTTTTGAACGCCATGACCTTTCGTAATTCATATAAGTACGGCCAGTTACTGGAAACCATGGTATTTATGCACCTGCGTCGCGGGGG
>PNOO01000180.1 GCA_013824905.1 Syntrophus sp. (in: bacteria)
GCCACCCCCATGACCAGGTTGTTGATGAGCTTGAGCGTCGTCCCCATCCCGTTCTCTTCGCCCACATGGATGATCTTCACCCCGATGGCCTCGAAGAGGGGCAGACACGCGTCGTAGGTTTCCCGAGGTCCACCCGCCATGATCCCCAGCTTCCCTTCGGAGGCCACCTTCGGGTTCCCCGTCACCGGGGCATCCAGCATCGGCACCCCTTTGACCTTCGCTCGCGCTGCGATCGACCGGGATATCTCGGGGGCAATGCTCCCCATGTCGATGAGGATCACTCCCGGATGAGCCCCCTCCAGGACGCCGCCACTCCCGCAGATTACCTCCTCGGAGGCGGCCGAGTCGGTAACCATTGTGATCACCACATCCGCCGCCCGGGCGCAGGCGGCAGGCGAGTCCGCCCAAGCCGCGCCTGCGTCCAGCATCTCCTTGGCCCTGTCTTTTGTGCGGTTCCAGATCGTGAGGGGAAATCCGGCCATGAGGAGGCGCTTGGTGATCTGCCGCCCCATCAGGCCGATGCCGACGAATCCGACTCGCTGCATACCCCCTCCTTACTCCACCTTGCCGATATTGCGGACCGCCTTGATCAATCGCTCGGCATCCCTGTCCCAGAATTTCTTGAAATCCGGCGCATCCAGATAGTCTATCGGCGTCGCCATCTTCTCCATGGCCGTTTTGAAGTCGGGCGCCTGGACCGCCTTGGCCGTCGCCTCGCGAAGCGCCTTGATGACCGGCTCGGGCGTGGCCGCCGGGGCGAAGAACCCCGACCAGATGTAGAATTCGACATCCTTGTAACCAACTTCTTTCAACGTCGGGACGTCCGGCAGAGCGGGAAGGCGTTTGTCCCCCCAGCCTGCCAGGACCCGCACGGTTCCCGCCTTGATGTGCGGGATGGAGACGTTCGGACCGCCGGAGATGGCGTCGACATGGCCTCCCAACAGTGCGTTCAGGGCCGGTCCTCCTCCCCCCGTGGGAATATGGCGCAGCTTGATACCCGCCGAATGGGCCAGCATCTCCATCGCCACGTGCATCGTACCGTACACCCCGGAAGAGGCGTACTTGATCTCACCCGGCCGCTTCTTGGCATCTGCCACAAAGTCGGCAACCGTCTTCCAGGGAGACTTGCTGCTGACCACAAGGACGGTGGGGTCGGAGGATAGCAGTGCAATGGGGGCGAAATCACTCAATTTGTACACCGGTGGCCGGTTGAAGAGCGCATCGACTTCAGGCATGACTGAAATGCTCGAGAGGGCTACCATCAAGGTATAACCGTCCGGTTTGGCCACGGCCTGGGCCTGCATCCCCACGGCCCCGCCGGCGCCGGTCTTGTTGACGATAACCACGGGCTGTTTGAGCAGTTTCTCCAGAGCCGCCGCCAGCGGACGGGCTACCAGGTCGGCAACGCCGCCCGGTGGGAACGGAACGATCACCTGAACGGGCCGCACTGGATAGGGCTCGGCCGCCGGGGCAATATCCGCCAACGGACCGACGGCTACCATACACACTATCGCCGCCGCTCCCACAAGAACTCTCATCGGTTTCATCATCTCCTCCTTCGTGTGGTTGTTTTATTCTCCGGGACGCATCAGGCATCCTTCTGCGCTTCCGTCAACCGTTCGCGCCAATCCCTCTTCTTGATAAACAGCGGCTTCAGACTCAGAAGGATCATGATCAGCGCAATGACCAGAAAAAAGGCGGCGATGGGCCGCTGGATAAATATCGAGTAATCGCCGGCGGACATCGCCAGGGACTGACGGAAGCTGAACTCGATGATGGGCGCAAGCACGACACCCAGAACCATCGGCGCCGTTTCAAAATCCATCTTTCGCAGCAGGTACCCCAGGACCCCCATGATACTCATGATCCCCACGTCAACCAGGCTGGAATTCACCGCATAGACCCCCAGGACGCAAAACAAAAGGATGGTAGGGTAAAGGATCCGGTAGGGCACGCGCAAAAGATTGACAAACAGCCCCACCATTGGCAAGTTGAGGAGCAGCAGCACCATGTTTCCGACATACATGCTTGCGATCAATCCCCAGAAGACCACCGGCTGTTCCTGGATGAAAAGCGGACCGGGGGTGATCCCGTGCACCATGAGCGCGGCCAGCAGCACCGCAGGGACGGGTCCTGTGGGGACCCCCAGGGCCAGGAGGGGCACAAGGGCTCCTTCGCTCGCGGCGTTGTTGGCCGCCTCCGGACCGGCCACCCCTTCGATCGCCCCCTGGCCGAACCGCTCCGGATGTTTGGAGATCCTCCGTTCCACGGCGTAGGAGACGAATGTCGAGATGATATGGGCCGATCCCGGGATGATACCGATGAGAAAACCCAGAACCGTACCCCGGCCGATCGGCGCGATGGAATCCTTGAACTCCTGTTTTGAGGGAATGAGGTCCCGCAGGCGGGGTTTTAACACCTCCCGAATCTCCGGGCTGCCGGCGGTAACCAGGATCTCCGAGATTCCGAAAAGACCCACTGCAACCGGAACCAGGCCGACGCCGTCCCCAAGGGCGACGATCCCGTAAGAAAACCGGAAATAGCCGGACATCTGGTCGATCCCGATCATCCCCACCATCAGACCGAAAACGATCATGGCGAGATTCTTCACGATGGAGCCGCCCGTCATGTAGCTGAGGACAACCAACCCGCACACCAGAAGGCAGAAGTATTCCGGGGGACCAAAGCCGAGGGCGAATTTGGCCAACGGAGGGGCCAGAAACATGAGCCCGACGACACTGAGGGTTCCGGCAATGTAGGAGCCGATAGCGGCGATCGCCAGCGCCGGTCCCGCCCGTCCCTTCCGGGCCATTGCGTACCCGTCGATACAGGTCATCACCGAAGCCGCCTCCCCGGGAATGCGCATCAGGATCGAGGTGGTCGACCCGCCGTACATGGCGCCGTAGTAAATTCCCGCCAGGAGGATGATCGCCGACGTGGTATCCAGGCCGAACGTGGTCGGGAGCAGCATGCTGATCCCGGCGAGCGGGCCCACCCCCGGCAGGACGCCGACCATCGTCCCGATCAGGCACCCAACCAGGGAATAGAGGATATTGGCCGGCGTAAAGACCGTGGAAAAACCAAGAATCAGATTGTGAAAAGTCGCTTCCATCAGAAACCCCATCCCCCCCGC
The DNA here is from genome assembly GCA_013824905.1 of Syntrophus sp. (in: bacteria). GTDB lineage: Bacteria > Desulfobacterota > Syntrophia > Syntrophales > UBA5619 > JAKAFS01. The sequence continues at coordinate 3,134 of PNOO01000180.1, forward strand.
GGCAGAGGGACCCTGAGCAGGGTATCAAAAAGCCAGAACGAGCCGAATGCGAAGCCGACGGTCAATGCCAGCGTCAGCCATAGTTTGATCCGTTCCATGACGCCGAAAAGAAATCCCAGCACGACCAGAAGGGTCAGACGATAGCCTATCGTCTCCATAAAGAGCGTTACAAAGATGCAACACCCTAAAATCGCAACCGCATGGGGAGCCTCGGACCAGGAGACGGAACGGAGCGGGCGGGCCCCCTTCCCGCGGACAATCAGAATCGCGCCAAAAATGATCAGAAGGATCGCCAGCAGCAAAGGGACATAGCCCGGTCCAGGATGGCTGGTGGTCCCCAGGGGCAACACACGTCGTTCCCAGACGACAAACAGACCTAAGAGAACCAGGAAAGCGCCGCTCAAACGGTCAATCGTCATATTGTACCCTTCCCTCTTTTCGGATACTGCGCCCATGTGAAGCGAAGATATACCCAATCGGTCTTTTTTTATCAAGACCTTTTTACTGTCGCGAATTTCCTTAATTATCTTGACACACGGGCTCCGTTTTCATATACTCACGCCTCAAAAACACGTTCTTATCAAATCAAAGCTGCTTCGTTCTTCCGCCGTCTGCATCGTATGATCCGGCGGTTGAGATCGAGTCATTACGTGAGTTTCGCCCGCTTTCTGGCGGGTCCAACAGATGAAGGAAAAGGTTGCCATGAAACTGTACGATCTGTTCAAGCTCAACGGCAAGGTCGCCCTCGTGACAGGCGGGGGCAGGGGGATCGGAAAATTCATCGCTACCGGTTTCGCTGAAGCGGGGGCCGATCTGATCCTCACCTCCCGAAAGATGACAAATCTCGAAGCCACGGCCCAGGCCCTTTCGCATGAGTATGGCGTAAAGGTCGTCCCCATCGCCTGCGACATGGCAAAAGAGGACCAGATCGAGGCGATGATCAGGACGGCACTGGAGACATTCCCCCGGATCGATATCCTGGTGAACAACGCCGGGGCGACCTGGGGCTCGCCGACACTGGATTTTCCCCTGGAGAAATGGGATCAGCTCTTTAACGTCAACGTCCGCGGCGTCTGGATCCTCACCCAGAAGGTCGCGAAGCTCATGAAGGCCCAGGGAGGCGGGAACATCATCAACATCTCTTCGATCATGGGATTCCGGGGCTCGGATGAATTACTCCACCCGGCAGTGCCCTACAATTCGACGAAGGCGGCGATCAACCTTCTCACGATGAACCTGGCCGTGAAACTCGCTCCCTACAAGATCCGGGTCAACGCGATCGCCCCCGGTTTCTTCAGGACCGACATGATGGGCTACGTCGAAAAGCCGGAGTTCAAGGCGGCCTATGACCTGATCAAGGGGGCGATCCCCCTGGGACGGATCGGCGATAGGGATGACATGAAGGGGGTTGCGGTTTTTCTCGCTTCGGACGCCTCGGCTTACATGACGGGGCACGTCCTGGTCAACGACGGCGGTCAGATCGCCAAATAGACATGGGGAGCAAACGATCGGCGATGAAGAGCCTTTTTTCACAGGACGGGCTGAAAGACCGGACCGAAAACACGCTGCGGGATGCGGCGACCGTGATCCTGATGCGCACCCGGCCGGAGGAGCCGTATGAAATTTTACTCATGCGGCGCCACCGGAATCAGGCCTTCATGGCCGGGGCCTATGTCTTTCCCGGCGGCCGTCTGGACGATGCCGATACGGACCCGGAACTTGCCGCCTGCGTCGCCGGGCTCCACTCAGAGGAAGCCCGGCGCCTCCTCCAGGAACCCCACCTGACCGCAGCGACGGCCCTCGGCCTCTTCCTTGCCGCCATCCGGGAGACCTTCGAGGAAGCGGGGGTGCTCCTTGCCTGCGACGCTTCCGGACGACCGGTCGATCTGGTCGATCCTGCAGCGGCCGCCCGCTTTGCCGCCTATCGCCTCGAACTCCACGAGGGGCGGCTCACCCTGGCGGACCTGGCCCGGAAGGAGGCGATCCGCTACGCCCCCGATCTGCTGATCCCCTATTCCCACTGGATCACCCCGGAGATCGAACCCCGGCGGTACGACACCCGTTTCTTTCTGGCACAGATCCCGGAAGGGC
>PNOO01000181.1 GCA_013824905.1 Syntrophus sp. (in: bacteria)
CGTAGGCCCGATCCTGGACCGGCATGGGCCGAGAATGGTGTCTTTCTGGGGGATCTTCTTTTTGAGTGTCGGGCTGGGCGCCATGACATTCGTCACTCACCTCTGGCAGCTCTACCTGTTTTTTGGAGTCGGCCGAATGATTGCTGTCGGGGTGCTCAGTCTGGCAACCGCCGTTTCGGTATCCAACTGGTTTGTTCGCTTCAGGGGCAGAGCCATGGGAATCACGAAGATCGGTGAAAGGCTTGGAAGCGCCCTTCTGCCCATGCTGGTCCAGTTTGTCATTCTGGCTCTGGGATGGAGGTTGGCCTGGGGCGCCCTGGGTGCGGTGGTTTTTTTAACATCCGGTATTCCTGCCTTGCTCTTTCTTCGGCACAGGCCGGAAGATATGGGGCTGTTGCCCGACGGCGCATTGCCTGCTTCAGAGATCAGAGGGGCAGCCGATCCCTCAACAAAAGAGAAGGTGGCTGACGTTTCCGGAGACGATTCAGAGCCGGTCTGGACCCGCGCGCAGGCAACGCGCACCAAGGCATTCTGGGTATTGACCCTTCTGTACAGCCTGATCCCGTTTGGGCAGGCGGGGATTAATTTTCATCTGTATCCGTTTTTGACCGATCAGGGACTAAGTGAAACGACGGCGGTCTTGATCCTCAGCACATTTGCAGCCTTCGGTATGGCAGGTTCGGCGATATGGGGCACGCTGACCGAAAGGTTTCGTATTCAGAACCTGCTGGCAATAAACATTGCTGGAAATGGTTTGATATTTCTTTTGCTGTATTGGGCAGTACAATTCAAGTTTGGCGGTGATTCAGGAACCGGGATCATTTTTTTTCTGGCGGCCCTGCACGGAATCTTTCACGGCGGCAGAAATCCGATGCTTCCCGTTATCTGGGCGGACTTTTTCGGCCGCCGTTCTCTCGGCAGCATATCCGGTTTGGCAAATCCGTTTTACTTTACCGCCAATGCGATAGGTCCGATTTTCGCCGGGCTCTGCTTTGATCTGCTTGGCAATTACGCGTTTCCTTTTTATTTTTTTGTTGCTGTATTTATTGTTTCAGGGGTGATCACCCTGCGTATGCGGCCGCCCAAGTATTCCGCTAAGGCTGCCGTCGGTTGAGGGTAAAAAAACAGATGCAATGTAGAAACCATCCGGATCGTGAAGCCTTTGCGGTCTGTCAGAAGAATGAAACCGGTTTTTGCAGGCAGTGCTGTGAGTGTCTGAACATCGATCACTGCTGTGAATGTGTTAGCCCGGGACTCTATTGTAAATTCAGAACCCAGTGCATTATTTGGGAAATGTCCCGTGACAGGCGAAAAAAAGACGTTGGTTGACATAGGTATCAATAGATCATGGGAAGAGCGTGATCGTTTTCAGCGATGCGGTTTTTTCAGATGCTATTTCGTGATTCTTGATAAAATAAAGAATGAAACAAGAAAAAAAACGATGACGATCAGCAGGAAAAGTACACCGTACTGATACAGTACTTCCAATCCATCGTACCATTGTAATATCCGGTCCGAGTATTGATGATATAAATCTTTGATGCTCTCCATCATCTTGTCACCTAAACGCACAAGTCCAACCAACCATCGGTACAGCCGCTGTGGATAATCATTTATAGGCAATATCTTCTGTCCTTTTATATCACCCTATTGAGAAGATGCCCATCAATTATTGCCGGGAAGCACACCGATAAAATGTGAAGAAAGATTTTCTTGACAAGAGTATCTCCAGTCACTATATTCCTGAAAAGCTATATAAGGAGATGGGTCGTGAAGGAATTCATCAAAGTCATGAAGGCGCTGTCTGATCCCAACCGGGTAAGGCTTCTCAAAATGCTGCAGAAGCGGGTGATGTGCGTCTGTGAGGTCCGGGCCGTGCTGGGAATCGCCCAGCCCACTGTCTCCAAGCATTTGAAGCTCCTGGAGGATGCCGGTCTGGTGGACCGTAAAAAAGAGGGTCTTTGGGTGAACTATTCGCTGGCCGACGGCAGCCGGAGCCCCTATGCAGCGAGCCTCTTGGGAAACCTGATGCACTGGCTCTCCGATGATCCCGGGATTCGAGAACTACTCGAAAAGAGCGAAGCCATCCGGAGGGAGGATCTCTGTGGTACGCACAACTGAATTACATATCGCCATATTACAATATAGTGACTATGCCGGACGATCGTCATACCCCCATTTTCGAGGCGATGATCGGGTAGAATGGTCTACCGATAAAAAAAACGGAAAACAAAATGAGGTGAAATGAATCCCTCTATGAACGGCGGATTTTGCAAAAACGAGGAAAGCGAGCAGGAAAAAAGCGACACCGCACCTGCAGCGACCGGAAAAATCAGTATCCGTTTCTTAGGCACCGGGGACAATTTCGGCAGCGGGGGGCGTCTCCAGGCGTGCATCCATATGGATACAGGCAAGAGCCGTTGCCTTATCGACTGCGGCGCCTCTTCGCTGATCGCAATGAAGCGCGAGGGGATCGGTTCCGCTGCGATAGACGCCATCCTGATCTCCCATCTCCACGGCGACCATTTCGGCGGCATCCCCTTTTTCATCCTTGATGCCCAGCTCATCAGCCGTCGCGAGACCCCGCTTGTCATTGCAGGCCCCCCGGGTTTGATCCAGCGGGTTCAAGAGGCGATGGAGGTTTTTTATCCCGGATCATCACGGATAGAACGGAATTTCTCCATTAATTTTATAGAGATGGCCGAAGGCGAAAACGCACGCATAGGAGACATGTCCGTTTTTCCAGTCCGGGTAATCCACGGCAGTGGCGCCCCTCCCTATGCCTTGAGGATCGAATGTGGAGGAAAGATCATCGCCTATTCCGGGGACACTGAATGGACCGAGGACCTGAGAACGGTCGCCGAAGGGGCGGATCTATTCATCTGCGAAAGTTATTACTTCGAGAAGCAGATAAAAAACCATCTAAGCTATCGGACACTGATGGCCCATCGGGCAGAACTGGGATGCAAGAGGCTAATCATTACCCATTTGGGGGAGGACATCCTGGGCCGTCTCGGGCAGGTCGAACTGGAGGTGGCGGAAGACGGTATGGAACTGATTCTCTGAAGTGAGTAAGGATGTCTGATCGGGGAGACGGGTAAAAAGGAGAGATGAAACACGATGCACATGCTCAAGGTAAAACCACATGCAGATTATCCGACCGAGGAAGGGCGTTATCTCCGGGGCAACGATTTTTCTCCCGTGGCGGTGGCGATCATCCTGAATCAGGATGATGACAAGATTCCACCTGAAATCCAAGGGCTTGTGCGGGCGGGCCTGGAAAGCGGCGCTGCCCTTTCCGGGACGATCCAGACCCCCAATATCGGTTTCGAAAAGATGATCAGCAATCTGGTCGCCAACCCCAACGTACGCTACCTGATCCTGGGCGGTCCGGAATCGGCGGGTCACCTGACCGGCGAGGCATTGAAGGCGCTGTTCCTCCATGGGGTCGATGAAAAAAAGCGGATTGTGGGGACGGAAGCGTCTCACGCCGCCCTGTTCAATCTGCCGCAGGAGGCGATTGAACGCTTTCGCAAACAGATCTCTCTGATCGACCTGCAATTCGAGGGAGATCCGGACGTGATCCGCAAAGCCGTCTGGTCCTGTTATCAGGAGAATAGGGTGATATTTCGCGGTTACACCCTTGGTGATCCGGGGGCGTATCCCGAACCTCCCCTCGGCGATCGGATCGCCTGGCGGGTGGCTCAACCATGGGCGCAGCCGGTCGATGGCGGCGAACTCGCAGCGAAGAGAAAGGCCGAGGAACTGATGGCGCGACTGCGTGCCCGAAGCGGGCCGAAGGAGGGGATTTGACTGCCCCGGTGCGTTTCGAGCCGGGCACATTCAGGTTTGGCAGGTTTTTGATGACAAAGTCGGCCGCCGTCCAGCCTTTGTGCAGATGCGTTTAGGATGGGCAGGGATATACAAATCACGCAAAAGGAAATGGAGACCTCTATGCCGGACAGTATTGTTAAAAAGTTGTCTTTCTTGGATCGCTACCTGACGCTCTGGATCTTTCTGGCGATGGCAGCGGGCGTGTTACTGGGTTATTTTACTCCGGGTGTCGGGGACTGGATCGGCTCCCTTCGGCCGGAAGGAACGCAGACCAGCATCCCGATTGCCGCGGGGCTTATCCTGATGATGTATCCCCCGCTTGCCAAGGTGAAATACGAGGAACTCGGCGACGCCTTCCGCGATTTCAAGGTGCTGGGGCTGAGTCTGGTTCAAAACTGGATCATCGGGCCGATTCTGATGTTTCTACTGGCCGTCCTGTTTCTGCACAACCAGCCGGAGTTCATGATCGGGTTGATCATGATTGGCCTCGCCCGCTGCATCGCGATGGTCATCGTCTGGAACGATCTGGCCCAGGGCGATACGGAGTACTGCGCGGGACTGGTCGCCTTCAACTCGATCTTCCAGGTCTTCTTTTACAGTGTTTACGCCTGGCTGTTCGTCACGATCCTGCCGCCGCTGATGGGCCTTTCCGGGGCCGAGGTCCGGATCACGATCGGCCAGATCGCGGAGAGCGTCTTCATCTATCTGGGCGTCCCGTTCATAGCCGGGATGATCACCCGTTTCGTTCTGGTGAAGATGCGCGGGAAGGAGTGGTATCACGCGACGTTCATCCCCCGAATCTCCCCTATAACGCTGGTGTCGCTTCTCTTCACGATTGTGGTCATGTTTTCGATGCAGGGAAAAAAGATCATCGAGCAGCCCGGCGACGTGGCCCTGATTGCCGTTCCGCTGCTGATCTACTTTATCGTGATGTTTCTGGTGAGCTTCTGGATGAGTGCGAAGGCGGGGGCCGATTACGGCAAGTCGGCGACACTTTCCTTTACCGCCGCCAGCAACAATTTTGAGCTGGCCATCGCTGTGGCCGTCGGGGTCTTCGGGATCAACCACGGGGCGGCATTTGCGGCCGTGATCGGCCCCTTGGTGGAGGTTCCTGTACTGATCAGCCTGGTCAATGTAGCGCTGAAGTTCAAAAAGAAATATTTCCCCGGTGCAAATGATTTCATGAAATCAACTGCCGCATCGAGATAAAACGGATCGGGGGCAGGGTTCAGGAAAAGCGCAAGAGGTGTCATCGGCCTGCCAGGGATCTATTTCATTGGCAGGCCCTTTTTGATGAGAGGTTGAATTCAGTGGAACACAACCACAAACATGACCAGCCGGCATCATTGAAGAACCTGGTTTTTGCCATGG
>PNOO01000182.1 GCA_013824905.1 Syntrophus sp. (in: bacteria)
GCCATAATTACCCCCCCTCAGTTAGAGGGATATTATAGCCTTACAATAGGACATTTCTACTTTGGTACTTTAGGACATTCTCATTTTGGCGGGACAAGGCCAAGGAAAGGCCAAGGAAAAACCAAGATAACAAGATTTCCTTGACATACGAGACCAGCCCTCCTACTTTACGCGGGAGAATAATGTTTCATCAATTTGCTTTGGAGGTTGACGCATGAAAACAAATCGATTGGTGTATGTAGGAGCGGCGATCATTACCGCATTTTTACTGACTGCCTGCCAGACGACGCAAAAGGCAGGGAGTACTACAAGCAGCCCGGCGCCGGCGCCCAGCGCAAAGGCCGAGACGCCCACTGCAAAGGCCGAGACGCCCACTGCGAAGGTCGAGACGCCCACGGACAGGCAGACCGTCAAGGGCATCAACGACTGGGAGGGTGAGATTATCGGCAAACCGGCTCCGGGAAGCAAGTTCACGAAGCTGAAGATCGGCATGGGCATGAGGCAGGTGACTGATCTGATCGGACAGCCCAGCGATCAGGGAGCCTACGTGACCGGCAAGGCGTGGATACCTTTCTATTACGGCAGCGACCGTTACCGCCACGAGTTGGTGTATAAAGGCCAAGGCCGTCTGATTTTCTCCGGGGGAAGCAGGGGCAGTTACTCATCGGGAAACCTGACCTCGATCATCCACAATGCCAAAGAAGAAGGCTACCGTTAAGTCGAAGATCTTCAAGCAAGCGACACTTTTACAGTCTGCGAGGTTAAATTCCTGCCCCGGCGTTCAATAAGTGCGTCGGCCCGCAGAACGGGTGCAAAATAAGCCTGCCGGCGGCCAGCATCTCGCGGGAGATGCTCCGGGCGGTGAAGATTCAGTGTAATGGAGGAATGGATTCCGCAAGCGTCGTGACCGTCATCGAGAGGTTGGCTGATACCGTCGTAAAAACAAGAAAATAAGACTTAGCCTCTTCCCCGCCGGGGCGGGGAAGAGGCTAATGATTCCCTGAGTGGTTCACTCCTGAACGCGTAACCACGCGTGCCGTCACCTCGGCAATAGTTTCTTAAGTATATAGATTTATCCACAATCCGATGTCTTTGAAAAATCTTGAACGTTACAAATCGCTATACGTAACAAAATGTTGATTTACAGTTAAGAGTTTGGCGGTCATCAGCTTTCTGTTTTTCGATTCAAAATATCCCGTGATAAGTAAAAAAACAGCCCCCCTATACTTCAACCCCTCGAAAGCAATGTCTTATCAAATAAAAACAGCCCCCTAACGACGGTTCATTACCTGAGCCACCCCCTGCTGAGAATACCTCCGGGGTCCCTGACTCGTAGGCGGATTACGACCCCGGGTTTTTCGACGTAGGAACGTAGGGTGTTTTGAGATACTGCCTGGCATCTACCTGCGCGACCCCTTCCCCGCCCTCGACCTCCCCCGCCCGGTTGTAATACTCCTCGGCCCGCTTCCTCTCTTGGCGGATGTCGTGAATCATCCCCAGGCGCATCAGGGCAGAGGCCCGGACTCGGGCGTTGTAAGGCGCCGCATCCTTCAGGACCTTCTGAAAATATTCCCCCGCCCGGGTGTATTCCCGTTGATTGAAAAGGATCCTTCCCAGCAGATGATCATAACGGGGCTGGAGCTGGGGGGCAAGGCTCCCGGCCTGGATCCCTTTCTCAAGGTCCCGGGCGATGGCATAGGCTTCGTCAAACCGCCGGAGTTCGGAAAGGATATTGCCCAGCGAAAAGGAAAAATTATAATTCCGGGGAAACCTCTCTTTGAGTTCCAGGGTAATGGCCAAGGCCCGGGCCGGCTGCTTTTCATAATTGATGTAAACCGAGGAGAGTTCCGCCTGGGCAAGCTCCCGGAAAAGATCCCCCTTCTGCATTGCCAGCTCCAGCTCCTGAATGCCCCGGTGATGGTCTCCGGAGGTAATCAGCAGGGAAGAGAGGAAACGGGTCACGCCCGGGAGCTGATCGAGATGGTAATGGAGCAGACCCATCGGGAAATAGCAGTCGTAATTGGCCGGATCCGCCGCCCTCGTCTTTTCCAGATAATCCCAGGCATACGTGCTCTCTTGTGCGACCGTGAAATAACTCCGCTGCGCAATGGCCAGGCGGATCTTGACGATTTTCGCCAGAGTCAAGGCAAAATAGGCCTGAGAGTCCCGGGGATTCTTCCCGACCCGCTTTTCACCCCGGGCCACCGCATCGCCGACATAGCGGAGCATCGCCTCCTGGCTTTTCTCCCGTTCCTTCGGATCGAAGTTCGTTTCATAATAGAACAATTGGGCCAGTGCCAGGAAGGCATACCCCGTCGGGCTCTCCCGATCCAACTCCAACGCCTTCTGGAAAGAGGTGATCGCGCCCGCATGATCCAGGTTAAAAGCGCTTTCAATCCCCTGACGCAGATAGGCATTGAGTTGGCCCGGTTGGGTTTCCGCAGCCGCCGCTTCCCCAGCGGGGAGCAGAAAGGAGAGAAAGAGCAAAAGAATTGCAGCCGGCCGCTTCTTCATGACCCGAACCTCTTCCGTCCAAAGGAGGAAACTTTCAGCACCCTGACTTCGGAGCCTTTTTTAGAAAGCAACGCGTGTCTACGTCTTACCGGTTTTTTGAATGAATATCAAGGACCGGTTGTTCAGGAACACCCCCGCCTGCCGGAAAAGGGAGTCCGCCTCTGAACCGGAAGAACCTTATTTCTCCGGGGAGAGCAGATTCTCTTGACATCGGTCCGGCTACTTTAGTATACCGTCGACGGTGCACCGAGGACGGTATTCCAGCACATCCGAGACGAATCTGGAGGGATAAGCCGTGGAAGAGAATTTTCTGAAGAAGATGGCCGAACAGCCCCCGCTGACGGCCGATCTGCTGGTGCGTAAGATCTACTCTATCCTTGAAGAAAACATCATCAGCATGGCGCTCTTGCCGGAGAGCAAACTGGTCGAGGACAACATCGCCCGGGTCCTCGGCGTCAGCCGCTCCCCCGTCCGCGAGGCGCTGATGCAGCTGGAGAACGCCGGCCTCGTCGTCCGGAAGACCGGAAAAGGGCGGGTCGTGGCGAGCTTCACGGAACAGGAGGTCATCGACAATTACGAAGTCTGGGAGATGATCGAAAGCTACACCGGCGGCCTTGCCTGTCTGGCGGCCACGGAGGAGGATTTCCGGAAGATCGAGGCGGTTCTGGATCAGATGAAGGGGCTCACCAACGTCGAAGGGGAATTCAGCAACTACAGGCATCTCAATTACAGCTTCCATTACAACATGATCACCCCCTGCTCCAACAGGGTGCTGATCAGGATGTACGAAAACGCCCTCAAGCCGATCCAGTGGTGCTGGAACCTCAGCATCTTCTGGCAGCGGGACTTTTCGAGGTCCTACGGCGAACACGACGAACTGCTCAGCGTCTACCGGAGAAGGGACAGGGCGCGGTACGAGGCGCTGGCGAGGAGACATATCCACGACGCCTCGGAACGGTTCCGGAAGGAGTATGCGCGGAGAAAGCAAGCGGGAGAAGACGCGGCGCCTCCGAAGTAAATATAGGGAAAAGGAGTAAGTCATGAAGAGTGTGATGTATCGATACGCCGAAAGGGGGTATCGCTTCGGAGCGATAGTCGGCGAAGAGCGGATCGTCGATCTGAATTATACCTATGAGAACCTGCTCGCCGGGAAGAAGGAACCTCGCTTTGAGGCCCTAGCGGCGGCCGTCGTCCCTGCCGACAGCGTCGCGTTCCTGGCGGGCGGTAAACGTTCCCGGGAGGGCGCCGCGGCCGCCCTCGACCATGCCAAGGGGAGCCGCTGCGCCGATCTCGGGGTTTCCGGCAAGCGGTTCCTGTTCGACAGGAAGGAGGTCAAGCTCGGCGCGCCGGTGCAAAACCCCCTGCGCATCATCTGCCTGAGCCACAACTACCACGACTTCCTCAAGGAGACGGGGCTGCCGAAGCCGGCGGCGCCCAGGATCTTCTCGAAATACAACAACGCCCTCTGCGGTCCCGACGATCCCATCATCTACCCGCGGATGACCAAGTCGCTCGGCTACGAGGTCGAGCTGGCGTTCGTCATCGGGAAGCGGGGTCGGCATGTCCCCAAGGAGCGGGCCATGGAGTACATCGGCGGCTACATGATCCTCAACGACGTGAGCGCGAGCGACCTGACCGAGCTGGACAAGCAGGTCCTCCGCGGGAAGACCTTCGACAATTTCGCCCCCTGCGGCCCCTATCTGCTTTCGGCCGACGAGCTCCCCGATCCGGGGAACCTCGATGTGAAGCTCTGGGTGAACGACCGCGAGCTGCAGACATCCAACACCCGGGAGCTGGTCTATGACTGTCCGACGCTGGTCTCCTTTCTTTCGGAGATCTTCACGCTGGAGCCGGGAGACATCGTGGCGACGGGCACCCCCGGGGGGCTGGCGAAGTTCCGCAATCCGACGACCTTCATGCAGGTCGGCGATGTTTGCACCCTCGAGATCGAAAAGCTCGGGAGACTTTCGAACCGGATCGTGGCTGAGGAGGAGATCTCATTTTAATCGTTCCCGGCCCGGGGCTGTCTCCCCGGTCGAAGGGATCGGATCCTTCCGTCATCCGCGGGTAAAGAGAGGCGGCGGGGATTCGGAGAAAGCACTCAAGGAGAAAAATAATGATGTTTCAAAACATCGTATTTCAAACACCAACCATCATTTTCGGCATCGATGCGGTCAAACAGATCGGCGAGCAGGCCAGGAAACTGGGGGCCGGTCGTGTGCTTCTGATCTCGGGTCCCCGGGTCCAGAAGGCGGGCCTTCTGGATAAGGCGGCCTCCTTTTTGGAGGCGGGAGGGATCGCGGTAGAGGTGAATATCCAGGATCGGGACACCCCCGAACCGGCCACCGAGGTCGTGGAAGAAACGGCGGCAATCGCGAAAAAAGGGAATTTTGACGTGATCATCGGCCTGGGCGGCGGGAGCATTCTGGATGTAAGCAAGATGGCCGCGGCGCTCGTCACCAACCCCGGAACGACCAAGGATTATTTCGGCAAGGAGAAGGTTCCCAAACGGGGCACGCCGACGATCATCGTGCCGACGACCGCCGGGACGGGGGCCGAGGTGACCAAGCACGCCATCTTCCTGGACCGGGAGATTAACGTCAAAAAGGTGGTCGCCTCGAGCAACCTCCTGCCCAATGTCGCTATCGTCGATCCGGTCCTGACCGTCTCATGTCCCCCTCC
>PNOO01000183.1 GCA_013824905.1 Syntrophus sp. (in: bacteria)
TTTTTTGAGCTCAACCTTCGAGCCTGCCAGAAACAGTTTGAACTTCTCGACAACCACCTTTACCCTATCCATCCGGCTTCCCCTAATTTCTCTCTATCAGGTCCCTACTAATAAAATTGGCAGGCCAGGAGGGACTTGAACCCCCAGCATCCGGATTTGGAGTCCGGCGCTCTATCCATTAGAGCTACTGGCCTGTCCGGTCAATCGCGGCCGCATCACGCCCCTTGAGGCTTACTTTGTCTCCCTGTGCAGCTTATGAGACCTGCAGAACTTGCAGTATTTTTTCATCTCCAGCCGATTCTGCATCGTCCTTTTGTTCTTGGTCGTCGTGTAATTCCGTTGTTTACATTCCGTACAGGCCAGGGTAATAATATTTCTCATGATAAAACCACCTTACCTCAATGGAGCCCACGACCAGGATCGAACTGGTGACCTCATCCTTACCAAGGATGTGCTCTACCGACTGAGCTACGTGGGCCGGTTATCCTCATCTAAAGAAACCGCCTTCTCTCCGAAACCACAACCCGCACCACGACCGATCTTCACCTTTGCTGAATCGGTTGCGCTCCCATGGAGAACCGGCAACGCCTCTCGCCAGACAAATTGGAGCGGGAAACGGGATTCGAACCCGCGACCCTCAGCTTGGAAGGCTGACGCTCTAGCCACTGAGCTACTCCCGCTTATATAATAAAAGGCCTGCCATTTTGTATCCCGGGCAGCAACCTCCCGCCGCAACAGAGATATGGTGGAGGGGGGAGGGTTCGAACCTCCGTAGGCTTCGCCGGCAGATTTACAGTCTGCTCCCTTTGACCGCTCGGGAACCCCTCCATGCACTCGGATATCTTGCTGGAGCTGGCGATGGGACTTGAACCCGCAACCTGCTGATTACAAATCAGCTGCTCTACCGATTGAGCTACGCCAGCGATCCTAACCGTTCAATATAAAAAACTCTTCATCGAAAAAGAACCGTCGCACCGTCCTTATAGGCCCTTCACAGTCTATGCGAAACGCAGCACATTAGTTTTTATGCAATGATTTGTCAAGAAAATTTTTATAATTTCTCTCTTTCCTGCTAAGCGTCATACTTAGGCAGGGGAAGCTTGATGAACCGGACGCCCTCTTCCTGCAGATGTTCTTCTTCGCTTTGGGTTGTGGTCCCCTGAATATTTCTCTTGTCTTCTTCTCCATGGTGGATCCGGATGGCAACCTCCGCAAATTTATCGCCCACATCGTCAAAGTTATTATGGATATACTCCTGAAATTCTCTCAGGATCTTCAGAGGCGACACCCCAACCTCCGTTTTTTCACGAGAAGAATGACTATCCCTTCCCAGGACAGCCACAGAAGAAGGAATCACCGACGCATCGGTCTTCCCGCAGACGGGACAGGCAATGAGTGCTCTCGTCTTCTGTTCCTCGAAGGCCCCCCTGTCCTGGAACCACCCCTCGAATTTGTGGCCGTCCCCGCATCTCAGATCGTAAATAATCACGCTTTTTCTCCCGGATATCGATATCAGGTTATACCTACCATGCTTGACGATAAAAAACAACCCGGCTTTGAACCTTCCTGAATACATCCTAAATTGTTGAGAAAAGAGTTTTTTTCAGCGCCTGAAAATAATGGTGGACATTTCTCGTCGAATTGGTTAGTAACAACAGATGTCGGGATGTGGCCCAGCTTGGTAGGGCACTGCGTTCGGGACGCAGGAGTCGCGCGTTCAAATCGCGCCATCCCGACCATTTTTTTCATTTCCGATCACCGTCTGAGACCTTTGAACTTCTCCGTAAATGGTATACAGTTCTCATTCCCGTGCAAAAGGGAATCCAGTATTTTCAAGGCTTTCTGGATTCCCTTTTGCACGGGAATGACATCGTGGGGGCATTTTTCAAAGGTCTCAGTCTTCGAATGGCGTCCGGGAGTTTCGTCCGCGCCGCACGGTCATCCTTCTGCGCTATCCCGCTGCTGCCGCCATTTTAAAGATGGGCAGGTACATGGCGATGATCATCCCGCCGACCACGCCGCCCAGAAAAACCATCATAAAGGGTTCCAATAGGGAAGTCATGGCGCTGACCGCCGTGTCTACCTCATCATCATAAAAATCAGCAATTTTGGAAAGCATGGTATCCAGGGCCCCTGTGGCCTCACCCACCGCGATCATCTGCACCACCATGGGTGGAAAGATATTCGTTTCCATCAGGGGTTCGGCGATCGCCTTCCCTTCACTAATGCTCTGCCTGGTCTTCATGAGAGCGTTTTCAATAATCTTGTTCCCGGAGGTCCTGCTGACGATGCCCATACCTTCCATAATCGGCACACCGCTCTGCAACATCGTGGCAAGGGTCCTTGTGAACTTGGCCACGGCCACTTTCTTCAACAGAGGTCCGAAAATCGGCGATTTAAGAACGAGAGCGTCGACGACCAGCTTCCCTTTATCGGTCGCATAATACCGTTTGAATCCATAGAAGAGGAGAAACAGGCCGATCCCCATATAGGAAAAATAATCCTGTGCGAACTGGCTGGCATCCACAATAAACTGCGTCGGTGCGGGCAAGGCCGAACCGACCCCCTCGAACATCGTTTTGAAGACCGGGACGACTTTTAAGAGCAGGATAGCCATGACGCCTATCGAAACGGCCAGAACAGTGATCGGATAGGTCATCGCCCCCTTGACCTTCCTTTTCAACTTCATCGCTTTCTCCATGTAGCCCGACAGGCGATTGAGAATCACATCCAGGACGCCCCCGCTCTCACCCGCCGCCACGAGATTGATGAAGAGGTCGTCGAATATTGTCGGATATTTCTTCAGGGCATCGGTCAGTGTAGAGCCTCCCTCGATGTCCTCCTTGATGGAGTTGATCACCTTGGCAAACGTCGTGTTTTGTTCCTGTTTTGCAAGGAGATCGAGACACTGGATCAGGGGAAGGCCCGCATTGATCATCGTTGCAAAGATTCGGGCAAAGACGACCACATCCTTCTCAGAAACCTTTTTCTTTAAAAAGGGAATATACTCCAAAAGATCCTTGGGTTTCTTGCTCACGGTGATGGATTTAAACCCTTGCCGGCGCAGCAATCCCCTGACGGCCGCTTCATCGGCGGCATCGAGCTCGCCCTTCTTCGTTTCGCCCTTTCTCGTTTCCGCTTTCCAGACGAATGTCGGCATAATTAAGACCCCTCTCCCCGCTTTCTGAAAATCTCATGAATGATAATCCCTGCCGCGACCGAAACATTCAGAGAAGTCACCTGTCCACGCATGGGAATCGAAATCAGAAAATCACACTTTTTCCGGATCAGAGGCCTGATGCCCTTGCCCTCGCTACCCAAGACGAGACCGATGTCGCCGCCATAGTCCGGGGCATGAATACTTACTTCCGACCCCGCAGCAGCACCATAGATCCAGAAACCTTTCTCCTTGAGATATTCAATAGTCCGGACCATATTGACCACCATCGCCGTCGGCAGGCAGTAAACCGCCCCTGCGGATGCCTTGGCAACGGCCGCCGTCACTGAGGCGGACCGGTTTTCCGGAATGATCACCCCGTTTCCCCCACAACAATGGACGGTCCGGATGATGGAACCGAGGTTCTGAGGGTCGGTAACGCTGTCCAGGAGGATCACCAGGCTGTACTGCAATCCTTTGTGGCGGTTCGCGAGCACATCGTCAACGGTGGCGTAGGCATGCTCCCGGCAGAGACCCACAATCCCCTGGTGGACCTGGCGGGGGGCCAATTTTTCCACCCTATCCCGCCCGGCCGATTCCACAGGGACTCCGTTTTCCGCGGCGAGTTTCAGGATCTTCTGTACCGCTGCCCTTTCCCGCCCTTCTGCAACGACGATTTTTTCAAGCAGCGCCGGATGGGAATGGAACATCTCCAGAAGAGGGTTGATGCCATAGATGACCTGCATGACCTCCCTCCACAGACCTAGTCGCGCAGTGATAATCCCCGGCCAATTTCACCGGCAATCTCATCCGCCTCGCCGGCAGGATCCGCCGCCTGCCGGATCGGTCTTCCCACGACAAGGAAGTCGGCGCCGCACTTTATCGCTTCACACGGCGCCAAAATCCGTTTCTGGTCATCGCCCGCCACCTCTCTCGTCCCCCGGATACCGGGAGTGACGATCAGGAATTCACTACCGCAGGCTTTCCGGATAGCGGCGGCATCATCGGCCGAAGCCACAACCCCCGAAACCCCGGCATCCTGGGCCAGGCGCGCCAGGTTGAGCGCCGTTTCGCGCGTTCCCCTGTTGAATCCCATCATTTTCAGGTCACTGTCATTGAGACTGGTCAGCACGGTGACCGCCAGAACAATCAGCCTGGGGTTGCCCTCCCGCTCGGTCAACCGCCGCACCTCATTGACCGTCTCCACCATCATCCGCATTCCGCCTAGGGCGTGCACGTTGAACATCGCCACCCCCAACGCAAAGGAGGCTTCCGCCGCCCGGGCCACGGTGTTGGGTATGTCATGAAATTTCAGATCGAGAAAAACCTTCCTGCCCCGGGCATGGATCTGTCGGACAATCTCCGTGCCGTACCGGACAAACGATTCCTTACCCACCTTGAACAGACCGACGTGATCCCCCAGGCGATCGACCCAGGAAAGGGCATCTTCCAGCCCCTCACCGACATCGAGGGCAAAAATCAGTCTTTCCCGCGCAGGGTTATTCAGTGTATTCATCATCGCCGATAAATTCGGACTCATCCGGTATCGATTTGAATTCTGCCTTGACTCTCTTCAAACCGTCGGGATGTGCATAGGAGACCTTCCCCGCCGCGATTTCTCTCAGGGCAATCACTATCTCCCGGTTGTTTCTCGTATCCGTCAAGGGGCGGGCCCCTTTGAGGAGCTGCCGGGTGCGCTGAGTGGTCAATAGAACAAGGGCAAAACGATTCTTCGCCTGCTTCAAGGAATCTTCTACGGTAATTCTGGCCATATGGTATAAACCTCCTGTGATTTAAATAAGATCTCTCCTACCGGGAAAGGTCGGAAAACCTATCCGGCCGGCTCCCCCCTCCGATACCGGTAGAGGGGATTATCAAACTTCGTTTGAAAAAAATGCCTCTATTCTCTCCAGGCAGCGATCCCTGCGGGATTTCTCAGCAATATAGATAGCCCGGAACTGTTCTACCGCCTCGTCCAATTTTTCGTTGAAAATAATGTAATCATACCAGCCCGCTTCACGAATTTCATCCAGAG
>PNOO01000184.1 GCA_013824905.1 Syntrophus sp. (in: bacteria)
TCGCTCCGTGTAATCCAAGGACTCCATCCCGAACTTCAACCGCAGGTCCACGACCGGGATCACCTTTCCCCGCAGGTTGATCACGCCCTTCATGTATTCCGGCGTCTGGGGGACCGTCGTTATCGCCATGATCCCGATGATCTCCTTCACCTTCAGGATTCCGATCCCGTACTCCTCTTCGGCCAACGTAAACGTCAGATATTTCCCCTCCCGGTTCACCATCGCCTTCACCGCCTGATCCATCATCCCTGCCTCATTCATATCATCCTCCATCCTTCCTGAAATTCTCCTGATCTCCCTCCGGCCGATCCTTCCCGGCACGCGGGATTCCGTAAAACAACCTCTCCACTCTGCCCATATCGAACCGCCAGGATTTCCCCAGCTTTAACCCCGGCAACTTCCCTTGCGACGCCAAACGGCACACCGTGCTCTCTCTCAACCGGAGAACGGCGGCAACCTCCCGGGCCGTGGCTATTTGTATCTTTGCACCCATAGGTTTCACCTTATCGTTGACATAATGTCCGCACATCCCCCTGTAGTTTTCTCCTCCTGCTCTGGGGAAGATCGTACAGATCGACCATCCGCTTGGTGACCGTCACAATATCGATCGGATCACAGTCCGCCCAGGCGACATACCGCGGCCGCAGCTTGTGCACCTTCGCCATCGTATCGTTGTCCTCATCCGACAAGATAAGGATACTTTTCACGTCGGCCATCAAGTCGCCAAGCGAGAGGATTCGCGTGATTTCCTCCCGGGTTACAGCGAAAAGGACCGCCACTTTAACATTTGAAAGCGGCATGCCCAATCTCGCGGACATTTCTCCAATAGAACGGTAAATCTCAAATTTCTTCTTTGGGATTGCCATTTCAAGCAGCGTAAGAAAACGACGTTCCAGTTCATTTTCTGAAGGTGTATAGACGATTAATCCCATTTTCATAACCCTAATCAATTAACTGGAAGACCTGTTTGTTAACAGGATGTTTCAAGATAGAGCAATAACGGGGCCAAGCGGTCCGTTTTTAAGATAACAAGTAATTACAAAATGATATCTCGTTTTATTTTTTGGCGTGAAGAGAGAGGGAGGATGGAAGAATCATAAACTTATGGGGGAATCATAATTCTTTATGATTTTTTCATAAACGGGAAGAGAGGGGGATTGATCAGACTTTGGTCGATATCTTGTACTTTCGCAGGAGTTCGTACAGCCGCGGCTGGCTGAGATCTGAGATCCTGCAGGCCTGTTCGAAGTTGCCCGCGGTCATCTTGAGAAGATCCGTTAAATATTCATTTTCCGCTTTCGCATAGACGGATGCTCTCAATTCTTTTAGTGTGGGAGGATGACCGGACGGAAGGATTTCCGTATTAGTGCTGATGGAAGAACGATCGCCGGTTGAGGCCCGCACCAGATCCACTCGAATCTCGCGGGGAAGATGTTTTCTAAACAGTGTGGAAGCGGATGAGGCCGCGGCAACGGCCCTTTCAATCGCATTGACCAGTTCGCGGACATTTCCCGGCCAATGATAGGAGAGCAGGGCCTCGATGAAATCGGGGGAAAATGTTTTGGCATCCAGGCCGCTTCGCTTGCAGATCTTTTCCGCATGGTGGACGGCGATCGGAACGATATCCTCTCGATGGTCCCTCAAGGGAGGAAGGACAATCGTATGGGCGCGGAGCCGGTAAAGCAGATCTTCCCGAAACTGTCCCGATCTGACCATGCTCTCCAGATCACGATTGGTCGCTGCGATCAGCCTGAAGTTGCTTTCAACTTCCCTTTGGCCGCCCAACGGTCGAAAACGGCGTTCCTGGAGCACCCGGAGAAAGACCTTTTGCAGGGACAGGGGGAGTTCGGCTATCTCGTCAAGAAAAAGGGTCCCCCCGTCCGCCTGTTTAATTAGCCCTACACGGCCCTGAACGGCGCCGGTGAACGCCCCTTTTTCATGCCCAAAAAGGATGCTCTCTATCAGTGTCCCTTGAAGTGCGGCACAATCGACCACTACAAAACTCTTTCCCGCGCGGGGGCTGTTATCGTGGATGGCCTTGGCAAAGAGTTCCTTGCCCGTACCCGTTTCACCGGTAACGAGAACATTGACGTCCGTTGATGTCGCCTCGGAAAGCAGATCATAGGCGTCCTTCATTCTGGAACTGTTCCCGATGATCGCATCTATTTTCAGCGCCTTAGCCGGCTTTCTCGTTCGCCTCTCTGCCCGGTACAGGAGAGCCCGCATCAGGTGAAGCTTGATCACGCTGATCGGAAACGGTTTTTGGATGTAGTCCCAGGCGCCGCTTTCTATCGCCAGTTCCGCGCCGTCA
This sequence comes from Syntrophus sp. (in: bacteria), assembly GCA_013824905.1. GTDB lineage: Bacteria > Desulfobacterota > Syntrophia > Syntrophales > UBA5619 > JAKAFS01. The sequence continues at coordinate 2,312 of PNOO01000184.1, forward strand.
GGCGTTCCGCTCCCCGTAAGAATAATGATCTCCGGCTCCGAAGAAACAGCCCGGATTTCCGAAATGTGATCAAGTCCGTTCCCGTCGGGCAGCACCACATCCAGAAAGACCACATCGAAAGCGTCCGATGCGGCAAGTCTTAGCCCCTCTTCGATCGCATGGGCGCACTGGATCTCATGGCCGTCGACCGCCATCGCTTCAGTCAATACACTGCAGAACCATTCATCATCATCAATGATCAGAATTTTTGCCATTGGCGTCTCCCTAAAATAATGACTTTTTCGGATTCACTTTGACGATTGATTTTAGCTGTCGACTGTAAAATCCGCGCAGATCCGCTGCCGACCTGAGCTGGTTAGCGCCTCCTCCTTGCTGCTCGGCGATGCCGCATTATTTCAAACATGTATCCGTTGGCCCGAACTCCTCACGGAACAAAACACTCATAAAGTCTTTTACTACTACCATAATTATAGTGAAAACAACATCAGTATTTACGGATTGAGGAGCTGCCTATTCGTAGAGATTGACGGTTTGTGGACTTCAGTAAAGGGATGAAACCGGGTGATATGGTCCTTAAACGCAGGGCCTTTAGGGGCTCAAATACCTGGCCGCCCACCCGATCTGAAGTTCGGCAAGCCTGGAAGGCGTCGGCGCCCCGGACTCATCCCATCCCATCAGCCGGTAGTAGGTTTTTCGGGACTCGGCGAACCTTTCCGGGTCAAGTCCTTTTAACGGACCATCGGACGGGGAGACCTCAAATCGGTTCGGCAACGCATCGTCCTTTTCCGAAAATCCTTCGCGGATATTGAATATCCGTGCGAGGGCGACCCCCCGCTCGACGGCCTGCATAAGGTCCTGAGTCGTCACCGGCCAGCCGGTAATATATTCGACCGCCTCTCGAACCTGATCCTCGCTCCAGGGGACGAATTTGCAGATTCCCAGATAATTGGTCAACTGCGCCGAAAAACCCTTCCGGTAGAGCTTGGCGCCCGTGTCCTTATCCAGGGTTTCTGTGTCGTGAATGCCCGTGCTGTGGTCGGCTCCGGCCACATGCATACTGTAATGAAGCCCCATCGCCTGTTTATGCCGCGGCTCGTGCATGGGGATCTCCGCCCCTTTGACCTGCATCGCCAATTCCCCGGAACCCTTTCCGATTTTTTCCGATGCCCGCTTGGTTCCTTCCGCCAGAAGATCTCCGAACCCCTTTCGCAGGGCGATATGCTCCACCATCTGAAGCATCGATTCGGCATTTCCGAAAGAAAGATCCAACCCGTCCGTATCCTCCCGGCTGAGAATCCCTTTTTCTGTGCACTCCATGGCAAAAGAAATCGCCACCCCCGTTGAAATCGTATCGATCCCGTAGCGGTTGCAAATTTCATTGGCTTTCATCAGGGCTTCCAGATTGTCGATGCCGCAGTTGGAGCCCAAGGCGGCCAATGTTTCATACTCCGGTCCGCCGTAAATAGGGTCGACGATAAAGGGCTCCTGCAGTTTGACCACCCGCTTGCAGCGGATGGGGCAGCCATAACAATTGTCCATCTTTTCAAGGTATTTTTTACAGAGCAACTGCACGTTGATCTTTTCCACACCGGGAAACCTGCCCCCTTTGAAGTTTCTGACAGGCGTATTTCCGGCGGCTTCGTAGGCGATCATATCTGAACCGGTCCCGTAGCGCCAGTGTTTGGAGATCTCTTTATAATTTTGGTGCATCCAGCGGTTCAGCGCGTGAAGTTTTTCCTTATCGGCCACTTCCGGCGGACGACTTCCCCGGACGGCGATCGCTTTGAGCCTCTTTGAGCCCATAACGGCGCCCATCCCGGTTCGACCGGCCGCATGGGTAATATCGTTTAAAATACAGGCAAAGCGAACGCGTTTCTCTCCGGCAGGACCGATAACCGCGGCGCGAATTCTTTTGTCTTTTAGTTCTTCCTGGATGGCAGCCTGCGTATCTGCCGTCTCCAGCCCCCAGAGATGATCCGCATCGCGAATTTCCGCTATTCCGTCCCGGATCGACAGATAGACAGGCTTCGGAGAGATTCCTTCCACTATGATCGCCTCAAAACCGGCCCTTTTTAACTCCGCCCCCCAGAAACCGCCGGCCTCGGATTCGCCGTACGCCCCCGAAAGGGGGGATTTGCAACCGACGCTGTTTCGTCCGCTTCCCACAAAAGGATGACCCGTGAGCGTGCCTAAGGCGAAAACGAGTCTGTTTTCCGGGCCGAACGGATCGATTCCTTTGGGCACTTCCGTTAATAGGGTGTAGGCGATCAGTCCACGGCCTCCTAAATAGAGCCGATAATGGTCTTCTGGAATCGCCTGGACCGCCAGCTTGCCGGTGGTCAGATCCACACGCAGAATATTGCCGTTTACCCCTTTCATCGTCCCTCCCTCGGTTTCCGATTCGGATAAGAGCCTACTTTTTTGTAAGTGGAGGATAGGGGAAGCGTCCATGGACGTCAAGGGAATTTTACTTTGCCTATCCGCCGCCCGTTTCCGGGGATGCATGGCCGTTGCCGATCTCAAGGATACGGTCCATATTGAAGGTCCTCCTCTCCTGCCGCTGCAGGCACAGCGCCTGCAGACCAAGAAAAGAATGGCCTTTGAACTCCATATCGCCGATGGACAGGGGTTTGATCGAACGGCGGGATTTTTCATCTTTCGCCTTCAGGTAAACGATCTCCAGGGTTTGTTGGTTGCGGATCGCCGCCTCGATGATCCGGATCTTCTCTTCCCTGGGGCACTGCCCTTCAGCTTGGGCATATTGAAAGCGGGTCAGAAATTTCACCACTTGCCAATCCAGCAGGAGATGGCTTTTCTTCAAGGGCTGTTTGAGGACGATCCCCTCCAGAGACC
>PNOO01000185.1 GCA_013824905.1 Syntrophus sp. (in: bacteria)
TATGATTTGTTTCATCTACCCTCCTTTTTCGGAAAGAGATAAAGCTTCTGCGCATGGGGAGACGACAAGAGTGCTGCGTTCGGCGGGGATCAACTGCTGCGGGTTTTTCCCTTTAGGGTGTCCTGGCTGTGTTTGTTCCTGTTCAAAAAACGTCGGAACTCCCAGGGAGGCTGGGGATTGTCCCGGCTCCAGAGGCCCAATCTTTTCTTCCGGGCCCCGTCTTCAAGCCTGATGAACTCGGACGCATAGGGGGTGTCCAGGAATTGCTTATAAGCCCAGGCATATCCCTCCGCCACCATTTCCTGGTTGATATTCTTTCCTCCCAACCAGACCAGCGCGACCAGCCGATTATACCTGTCCCGGTCCATTACTTCCACGGTTACTTTTTTGTGGTAGATCAGTCCTTCCAACGTCCGGAACGCCTGTTCACCATAGGGTTGCCCCGGTTTGCTGACATGGCCGGTTTTTTTACTCGATTTCTCCGTTTCCGGGGCATCTATACCATAGAGGCGAATCTTCAATTTTGTCCCACTGGCGTCCTGTACGTTGATGGTATCTCCGTCGGATACCTTGACGACGATGCCTTCCACGGTACGGAGAACGCCCTTTGCCTGGACAAAGACGGGTAAGCACAGCAGGACGATCAACGTGACAACGAGAAAAATCTTCTTCATCATTTTGCTCCTCTTGAAACCTCCTTCTCTCTCTATCGTCTCATTTACGTATGATCTTTAGTGCGTAAACTTGGCGGCTGATTACTGTATTCTGCCGCGAATGCGGCTTACTTGAACCCCCTCTTGCAACTCTCCCGAAATAGCGATAAGATTTCCAACCATTTATCGGGCGGATACCGGGTATCTGTCCCTCGTAAAATCTGTTGATATAAGGAGGGGAAGCAATCGATGAACATCACGGCAGACACGATCTGGTCGGCGGTCCGAACGGTCCGGGAAAAGGCGCCGGTCGTCCACAGCATCACCAATTACGTCGTCATGAACAGCACGGCGAACGCCCTGCTCGCGCTCGGCGCCTCGCCGGTCATGGCCCACGCGGAGGAGGAGATGGAAGAGATGGTCGGGATCGCCTCGGCCCTCGTCATCAACATCGGCACGCTGAGTCCGGCCTGGGTCCGGGCGATGTTCCGGGCGGCCGAAGCGGCCCGGAAGCGGCGGATACCGATCGTCCTTGATCCGGTGGGGGCGGGGGCGACCTCATACCGGACGCGGACGGCCCGCGAACTGATCAAGGCGGTCCCCCCCGATATCATCCGCGGGAACGCCTCGGAGATCATGGCGCTCCTCGACAGCAACGCAAAGACGAAAGGGGTGGACAGCAGCGCCTCCTCGGACGCCGCCGTGGATCTCGGTCGGGCCCTGCATGCCGAATGCGGCGCCGCCGTCTGCATCAGCGGCGAGACAGACTACACTATCGGCCGTACAGGGGGCATCCGGGGACGGAACGGCCACATCATGATGACCCGGGTCACAGGCCTCGGCTGCACGGCGAGCGCCCTCTGCGGCGCCTTTGCCGCGGTCACACCCGACCCGGCGGTTGCCGCCGCGGAGGCGATGGCCGTCATGGGGATCGCCGGCGAGATCGCTGTTTCGGGCTCGGCGGGGCCGGGCAGCCTCCAGGTCTATTTCCTGGATGCCCTTTACCGCCTCTCTGCCGAAGATATAGAAAGGCTGCTGAAGCTCGAAGTGGAGGAATGAACTAAACACGGAGGGATCCGGTCAAAACCCGGTCCCCGACGGAGGGAGTATTGACCATGAAAGGGCTGTATTTCGTCACCGACCGCGGTCTGTGCGGCGCAAAGCCGCTTGCGGATTGCGTTCTCCAGGCGATCCGGGGCGGGGCCGTCTGCGTCCAGCTCCGGGAAAAGGACGTCTCGACGCGTTTCTTCGTCGAGGAGGCCAGGCGGATCAAGGCCCTTATGGCGCCTTTTGGGGTGCCGCTCATCATCAATGACCGCCTGGATGTGGCCCTCGCCGTCGGGGCCGACGGCGTCCATGTGGGGCAGAACGACATGCCTTATGAAATCGCCCGGAAACTGATGGGGCCCAAGGCGATCATCGGCCTTTCCGTGGAAACCTGGGAGGACGTGGAGCGGGCGCAGGGGCTCGACTGCGATTACCTCGGCGTCAGTCCCGTTTTTGCGACGCCGACCAAGACGGACACCAAGGAACCGTGGGGTCTGGAAGGGCTCGCCAGGATCCGGGCCTTCTCCCGCCATCCTCTGGTCGGGATCGGCGGCCTCGATGCGGGAAACGCCGAAGCGGTCGTTACAGCCGGCGCCGATGGCGTCGCCGTCGTCTCCGCGATCTGTGCCGCTGCCGATCCCTATACGGCCTCCCGGGAGCTGGCCGACATCATCACCTCGGCACTGGCAAAACGAGGCGGCCGCTGATGATCTTTTTTTTCACAGGAAGTGTGCTTTCATGGCGATGATGCCGCCGGAAAAGTTGGTGATTTTCGATTATTCGGGCACACTCAGCCTGGAGGCGCCCCGCTTCGGCCGGTCGGAGAATCTTGTCCGCGCTCTTGAGGAAAGCGGCCTCGCCTCCCTGGGCGTCGCGACCCCGGAGATTTTCTGGGGAGATATCGTCAATCCCACCTGGATCGAAGGGAGCACGACCGCGATCGGTTATGCGCGGGCCATGGCGGAGCGGATCGCGGCCCTCGGAATTGCTCCCGATATCCATAGAAGTCAGATCGAAGCAGCGGCGTCCCGTTTCGTCGCCGCGTACCTTGCCTCTTCACGGATCGATCCCCGCTGGCGCCCTTCACTTTCACGCCTGAGCGAACACCCCGACGCCGTCACGGTCATCGCCACGGATCACTATGCAGAGGCAACGGGAAAAATTACCGACTCTCTCGCTTCCTGGGGCATCCCCGCACGGAAGTGCGGGAAGGGAGCGAAATCTCCTTTTTCCCCCCCCTCCAGATTCTTCGTTGCCAACTCCGCCGACCTCGGCGTCTGGAAGGCGGACCGCCGCTTCTGGGAGATCCTGAAGTCTCAGCTCCCCTTCGCTTCGGTCCGGCGGATCCTCCTGATCGACGATTTTGGTATCAATGAAGAGTCGGGAGACGGCTATGGCGGGCGGGCCAAAGTCCTGGACCGGCAGGAAAAGACCATCGCCAACCTTGAGGAGTCTTTTCAGGCTGTGGTGGAGGTTGCCACTTTCTATCTGCCCGGGGTGCCCCGGGAGAGTGAAGAAGCCGGCGCCGGGCTGATCGCGGAAGCGGCCGGGCGCATCGACGAATTCCTGGAGAGGCGATGATGAACGAAGATGAATGCAAACCTCGGATCGACTACCCCTGTTTATGGGTCTACAAGGTGATCGGCCGCGACCTGGAGGGGCTGTGCTGCGCCGTTGCGGAAATCATGCAGGGGAGCGAGCACGCCGTGACCCCCTCGCGGAGCAGCAAAGGCGGCGCCTACCACTGCCTGAATGTGGAGATGACCGTCGAGAGCGAGCCGGTCCGTCTCGCCCTTTACGAGCAGCTGCGCCGGCACCCGTCCGTCGTCATGGTGATGTAGAGGACCCCTTATCTGCTGCAAGATCCTTATCGAAACCCTTTCCTCCGGGGGCATTTGCTGATAAGATGCAATCAGCCTGAAAAGGGAGGCGTCTCAAATCCCCTTTTCCCCGGCACTGCAAATGAGGAGGAACACCATGGCCAACGAGCCTGCCAACAAAGTCATCTACTCCATGATCGGAGTGAGCAAAATCTACGAAAAGAGACCGGTCCTGAAGGACATCTATCTCTCCTATTTCTACGGGGCGAAGATCGGCGTCCTGGGCCTGAACGGTTCGGGTAAGAGCTCCCTGCTCCGTATCCTGTCCGGCGCCGATACGGATTTTATCGGGAAGACGCTCCTTACCCCTGGCCATACCGTCGGCTTTCTAGAACAGGAGCCGAAGCTGGACGAGACGAAGACGGTCCGCGACATCGTCGAACAAGGGGTGCAGGAGACGGTCGATCTCCTGAACGAGTTCAACGTAATCAATGAAAAATTCGCCGAGCCGATGACGGACGAAGAGATGAACAAACTCGTGGACCGGCAGGCGAAGGTCCAGGAGAAACTGGACCACCTGGATGCCTGGGACCTCGATTCCCGCCTGGAGATGGCGATGGATGCGCTCCGCTGTCCGCCGGGGGAAACACAGGTAAATGTCCTGTCCGGCGGCGAGCGGAGGAGGGTCGCCCTTTGCCGTCTTCTCCTCCAGAGCCCCGACATCCTGCTCCTCGATGAACCGACGAACCATCTCGACGCCGAGTCCGTCGCCTGGTTGGAACACCATCTTCAGCGGTACGAGGGCACCGTGATCGCCGTGACCCACGACCGCTACTTCCTCGACAATGTTGCAGGCTGGATCCTCGAACTTGACAAAGGCCAGGGGATTCCCTGGAAGGGGAACTACTCCTCCTGGCTGGATCAGAAGCAAAAGAGGCTCCAGCAAGAGGAGAAAACGGAAACCGGGCGGCAGAAGACCCTCCAGCGGGAACTTGAGTGGATCCGGATGTCGCCCAAGGGCCGCCATGCCAAATCCAAGGCCCGCATCAGTTCTTACGAGGAGTTGCTCTCGCAGGAGACGGAGGCCCGCGCCAGGGAGCTGGAGATCTACATCCCGCCCGGACCCCGCCTGGGGAAGCTCGTCATCGAAGCGGAGGGGGTGAGCAAGGCCTACGGCGACCGCCTCCTGATCGACAAGATGTCCTTTGCCCTGCCGCCCGGCGGGATCGTCGGGGTCATCGGTCCGAACGGGGCCGGGAAAACGACCCTCTTTCGGATGATCACCGGCCAGGAGAAGCCGGATTCCGGGACCATCCGGATCGCGGAGTCGGTCAAGCTGGCCTACGTCGATCAGAGCCGGGACGTCCTCGACCCGAACAAGTCGATCTGGGAGATGATTTCCGAGGGAAGGGATACCATTGTGCTCGGGACCCGCGAGATGAACTCAAGGGCCTATGTCTCCCGTTTCAACTTTTCCGGGACGGACCAGCAGAAGAAGGTCGGGCAGCTCTCCGGCGGCGAGCGGAACCGCGTTCATCTGGCGCGGATGCTCAAGGAGGGGGCGAACGTCCTGCTTCTCGACGAGCCGACCAACGACCTCGACGTAAAC
>PNOO01000186.1 GCA_013824905.1 Syntrophus sp. (in: bacteria)
AGATGTGTGGCTGGCACTGGCCTCCCTCCTGGTCGTTCCCATCATGTTCGTCTTTACTGAGTTTGTCGCCCGGTACACGCGCCGAGGGTTCCGGGAGCTGCAGAAAAGCCTGGGCGATCTCAACGGCGTGATGGAGGAGGCGATCAGCGGTCAGAAAGTGGTCAAGGCCTTTCGCCGCAACGAATCGGTGCTTGCCGCCTTCCGCCGGAGCAATCAGGACGTTTTTAGTGCAGCAGTATGGGCCAACAGTTACGCCTTCCTGCTCATGCCGCTGACGAACGTACTGGGTAACTTCTTCGTCATCGTCCTGGCTGGACTGGGGGGGTTACTGGCCCTCAAGGGGCTGGTCAGCGTCGGAATCATCGCGACCTTTATCAATTACGCTCAGAACTTCATCAGCCCCCTACGCCAGCTCGCGAACATGTATAACTCAATCCAGGCGGCGCTTGCCGGAGCCGAGCGTGTGTTCGAGATGATCGACACCCAGGCTGAATCGGACGATACCACGGATACCCGGCCGCTGGAGTCGATTCAGGGAAGCGTTCGGTTCGAGCATGTCAGCTTCAGTTACCAACCGGGGATGCCCATCATCAAAGACATGACCATCGATGCCAAGGCGGGGGAGATGTTTGCCCTGGTCGGACCGACCGGCGCTGGCAAGACGACTCTCATCAACCTTTTGACCCGCTTCTACGAGATCGACGGTGGCAGCATCACTATCGACGGCAGGAATATCAGCGACATCCGGAAATCCGACCTGCGCCGCCGGCTGGGCATCGTGCTGCAGGACACGTTCCTGTTCTCCGGCACTGTCATGGAAAATATCCGGTACGGCCGGCTGGACGCCACCGATGAAGAGTGCATCGAGGCGGCAAAAACTGCCGGCGCCGACCCCTTCATCCGGCAGTTGACGAACGGCTATCACACCAATCTCACGGAGAGGGCCGGGAACCTGAGTCAGGGGCAGAGGCAGCTTCTTTCCATCGCCCGTGCGATTATCGCCGACCCGGCGATCCTGATCCTCGACGAGGCGACAAGCAGCGTCGATACACGCACCGAAGCCCGCATCCACACGGCGTTGCTCGGTCTGATGGCGGGGAGGACTAGCTTCGTGATCGCCCACCGCCTGAGCACAATCCGAGATGCCGGCCAGGTCCTGGTGATCGATAACGGCCGGATCGTCGAAAAGGGAACGCACCGGGAATTGATCGAGAGACGCGGGTTCTACCACCATCTCTATCTCAGTCAGTTCAAAGGACAGGCAATATAAAATCATGAGCCAAAAGTCTGCGCCCGTCATACAGCTCAGTACACCTCCTGTTGCGATAAAATCTCCTTGACAAAGAGTAACGGCCTTCTTATGTTTCTCCAAAAGGAAAAAATATTCCCTTCAATCAACTACGACCGCAAAAAGTCAAGTCGGGGGAATGGGTGAACCACAGATCGTCAATGACTCCCGAAATGCTTAACAGGAGACGATGAAGATTACAGAATCCATACATGCCCTCCGCCATTCATTCAGGCTGGCGCTTGGAGGCGACCATTACGTTGACCGGTTTGTGTACTCTTATCTGATCGCCGGGAAAACGATTTGCCTCGTCGATACAGGTGTTTTTGCCACAGCTCCCCTGATTCTAGATTACGTGCGGGGCCTGGGACGAAAGCCGGAGGAGATCTCCATGATCCTGCTGACCCATGCCCATCCCGACCATATCGGAGGCTGTGCTCCGATCAAAAAGAGTGCTCCGGCCCTGGTCGCCATCCACCCTGCCGAGAAGCACTGGGTCGAGGATATCGAGAAGCAGTATCGTGAAAGACCCATCCCCAACCTGTTTGATCTTGTGAGGGAGAGTGTGCCGGCAGATCTGGAGCTGATCGATGGAGAAACCGTTCCGTGGGAGGAGGGGAAAACGATCAGAATCATCGATACACCAGGTCATTCTCCCGGATCCGTATCGTTTTTTTTCGAGGAGGAAGGAGCCCTTTTCTCAGGAGATTCGGTACCCTCAGCAGGAACGATCCCGATTTATGTCGATCCCGTGGCGTCAGTGGCGTCAGTTCAAAAACTAAAGAAGCTCTCCAATGTCCAATACCTTCTGTCGTCGTGGCATGAACCGATCGCTGGAAAGCGGATAGAGGAAGCGATGGATGAAGGGTACGGGTACATCATGAAGATTGACGCCATCGTCGAGGACATCCATCGGAAAGGGCCGCTTTTGTCCTTGGAAGTGTTAAGTTTGCTGGCTCTTGAACGGCTTGGACTCAAAGTCCCCAAGGTGCTGTTCATGGTCGAAACGACGTTCAGAGGGCATTTGGATAGATTGAAAGGTGTGAAGGGTTCCTGATTTTAGTCGCCTTAAAAAGGACGAGCAAACCTCTTTCATTGTCCATTACAGTTACGATGGGGAACCGAGCGGCAAACAGAGAAATCAAATAAATTTTAAAGAAGGATGCAATGAAACTCGAACTGCAAGGTACCCTTGTGAGCATCACGCCCGAAAACGATAGAGAAAAGAAGGAACTTGACAACTTGTGGAGAACTCTGATTGACTGCGTAAACAAAACCAGGAAGCTCGTTCCGGTTGGGGAGTACATACCGCACATCAAGGAAGTTGCGGTTTTCAACATAGAGGATTAATATCTCCAGGTTTCTCTTATCCTCGAATGCAATATTGGCAGCGCCTATCCGTTCTATCATACTCGAAGAAGGGTCATTGGAAATGATAAAAAAATACTATGAAATGGTTTTCGAAGGGTCTTTCGATCTTATGAAAGGTTTTGTTCTGGGTTTCCTTGAGGGGAGCAGGATACAGGGTGAAGCGATATTCGAGGCAGACCACCATATCGAAAATGAAAGCACGTTCGGACAACTACTGCGCTTCATCGGGGCAAAGGGGGATCAGACCAACCTGATCGTCGGTTCCGGACTGCATGACTTGATCCGCGAAGCGATAGAAAAGAGAAACCTCAAGAATCATCTGAAAATTGTTTCGGTGAGGGAAATTACCGAAGCCTACTTCGATTTCAGCTATCACGCCTATTCTCGAAAATTAGGAGATGAATTGAAAACCCTTTTCGGATCGCTTCCCCCCGGGCTTCGTATTGAAAAGGGACACGGTCCCAAGGAAACCGTGAATCCCGAAGCAAAAGGGATTGAGGCCTATGCACCGCTCCACGAATATGAAATTGAGGCAAAGGGCGAAATCCACGGTCCTGTGAAGGAAATCATTAATCTGTATGGAGAGGCTGAGCACAAGGATATGGTGGAGCTGGGAAGTATAAAGCTTGTATAAAAAACCCATGGAGCAAAAAAGGAGGCGCCTGCCATAAAAGCAAAGATGGTTAATCTGCGTGTCGCGGGTTGGTTTGGCGAAAGAGATATTGAACTGGCATTTCCATCGAACTGGGAAGTGACCGAGCGCCGCATGGCGGGCCACGACAAGCCCGCTCTTACCGACGAGGAGATGAGGGCGGCCCTCCGGAACCCCTTCGACTCTCCCCGGCTGAGCGAACTTGCCAAAGGCAAGCAGAAGGCGGTCATTCTTTTCGACGACCTGCCCAAGCCCACACCCACCAGCCGGATCGTCCCCTTCGTCCTGGAGGAGATGCATGCCGGAGGGATCACCGACGATCAGATCCGTTTCGTCAACGCGCCGGGCACCCACAGGAACATGACCTATGGGGAGTTGGCGTTGAAGCTGGGCGCCGACATCGTAGAGAGGTACCCGGTCTACCAGCACAACATATACGAGAACCTGGTGGAGGTGGGGACCACGAGCAACGGCACTCCGGTCCTGGTTAACCGGGAGTTCATGTCCTGCGACCTGCGGGTGGGCATCGGCAGCATCATCCCTCACCAGTCGGCGGGATTCGGAGCAGGCGGCAAGATCATACTGCCGGGCATAGCGGGGATGAAGACGGTGGCCTACCACCATACCAACCTCCGCAAAGGTCCCAATAGTAACAAGGTGAAGTTGGGGCGGGTAGACGACAACCCCTTCCGGCTTGACATAGAGGAGGCGGCGCGGCTGGCTGGTCTGCAGTTCAAGGTAGACTGCGTACTGAATAACCGCCGGGAGGTGGCGGGGCTTTTCGCTGGGGACTTCGTGGCAGAGCATCGGGCTGGGGTGAAGCTGGCGCGAGAGATCTACACGACGGAGATGTTGAAGGAGATGGATGTCGTGGTGAACAACGGCTATCCCGATGAGTGCCAGTTCAGGCGCTCCACCTGGACTGTGCCGGTCTCCCTGAGGGAGGGAGGCGATGTGGTGATCGTCAACCATGCCCACTCGGGGCAGGTGGTGCACCAGTGGAATGGGCGGTTCGGGACTGATTACGGCGGGGGCGGCTGGTCTGCCGGGGCAAAGGCCGACCACCTTGCCAAGGCCAGTAGAGTGATCATCATGGCCCCGTTCCTGGCGAAGGTGGACAGAATGGAATTTGGAGCAGCCGACAAGGTGGTGTGGTACAAGACTTGGGGGGAGGTTTTGGCAGACCTGGTGTCGCGGCATGGGTCTGGCACCAAGGTAGGGGTCTACCCCTACACGCCTATCCAGCTGCCCGTATAGTATAACATTTAAAACAGGGGTAACTACTCTGGTAGCCCCACCATGGAACCGCAATTGACTGGCGAGTAGTATCCCCCCCTCGCGAATGCAAGCAAAATTTTGAGCATTAGAATGTAACAGGAAAATGAAACTGTTAATCGAAACCATTTCCATTATTGGCGCCGGTGCCTTAGGAGGCGCCTACGCAAGTATTTTTCATGATATGGACAATCATTGTGTCTCGTTTGTCGCAAGCGGCGATCGCTTTGAGCGGCTCAGTAGAGAGGGATTAATCGTCAACGGTAAACTTTACAACATCCCTGTTTTTAAGCCTGAAGATCTTTTGCCTCCTTCTGATCTCATTATAGTTGCTGTAAAGCACAATCAACTAAATGATGCCCTTCGTGAAATGAAAAGTGGAGTCGGACGCGAAACTACGATTATCTCCGTAATGAACGGTATAGAAAGTGAGATAAAGATTGGCGCCGCCTATGGTATGGAAAAGGTCCTATATGCCGTCTCTGTAGGTATTGATGGGTTAAGGGAAGGAAACCGGGTGAATTTCAAG
>PNOO01000187.1 GCA_013824905.1 Syntrophus sp. (in: bacteria)
GCCCTAAAAATAGACCTTTCAAATAATCCAATTAATGTGTATGATATGGTCGATATGTACACATAGGAGGTAAGAAATGAGAACGAATGTAGTCGTAGATGACGATCTGATGGAATCCGCCCTCAAGGTATCCGGTCTCAGAACAAAAAAGGGTGCCATAGAAGAGGGATTGAAACTGTTGGTGCAAGTCAAACGCCAGAAAGAAATTAAGCGTTTTCGAGGAAAACTCAAATGGTCTGGCAATCTCGACGAGATGAGGTTAGACAAATGATTCTCGTTGATTCGTCCGTCTGGATCGACTACTTCAACGGCAATAAAACGTCTCAGACGGACTGGCTGGATTCTTCACTTGGAAATACACCCATCATCATAGGTGATCTTATCTTTACCGAAGTTCTTCAGGGATTTCAGAATGATAAAGACTTCAAGATAGCAAGGGACCTTCTCTTAGGTATCCCATTTGTACCGATGGGAGGACAGGCATTAGCTTTAGAGAGCGCTATGAACTATAGATTTTTGAGGAGAAAAGGCGTGACCGTGAGGAAGACCATAGACGTCATTATTGGAACTTTCTGTATCCACCACCAGCTAACATTGTTGCATGACGACAGGGATTTCGATCCGATGGTTAAGTTTTTAGGCTTGGAGATAATCGATACATAACGAACCAATCCACCGGACGCTCGTTCCTCGCGCCGGTGATTTTTTTGTAAGAGAGCAAGGCTGAGGAAATGGTAAAAAGACTGAGACGAAATGGCCGCCCGGGCTAATGGCCGATCTTGGCGAGGATTTCCTTGACGAATGCTTTTCCGTCGGCCAGGTCGGCATCGGTGGGATGGTCGATGGCCCCCTGTGCCTCTTCGGCCCAGGCCCGGTGCTCCAGCATTTTCATCAGGGCGTCGATGACCCTGGGATTGACCTTTCCCCGGATGCCGAAGGTGCCCAACACCTTGGCCCGTGAGGCAAGGCCGATGGCGTGTTCGATCGCCTGCTTGGGAAGATGCCCTCCCCGGATTGAACCATGGGTGCAGAACAGGGCGATCGGTTGTTTATCGGGCAGGTTTTTGAAGAAGGAATGGACCGCGGCAGGCACGCTGTGGGCCTGAACGGGGAATCCCACGAAAATGATGTCGTAGCCTTGGCTGCTCTTGACGTCCTGAATGCGCAGGAGTTCCTTCTCGAAATGGATCGCGTCGTAGATGGCACGGGCAAGCTTCTCGGTGTTACCGGTCTGAGAGTAATAGGTGACCAAAGCCTTCATTATGTACCTGCCTCCTCTGATATATTTTCGAAGCACTTAGCGGATATTCGGTCAATTTGCAAGGGGGCAAAGCCTCCTTGCCGTAGCGCTCGGTCCCGGAGCTTCAGTTATTGCTGTCGTGATCCCTCTCCGCCTCGATCTTTTCATAGGTGTCAAGCTCGGGTGTATCGATCCTTACGGTCCCATTCTCCTGCATGCGGAGAAAGGTCCGGGCCGACAGGATCGAGTACCAGACACCGATCGGCCGGCCTTTATCATCCGACATCTCAAATCCATATTGAAATAGGCGATATTCAGCGGCCTTGGTTTTCATATCCTCGACAATTTCCTTCATCCGCGCCGGGGTCATCGCGACCTCTTTCCAGAGGGTTTCGGGGTCGAGACGGTAATCCCGGTGCAGACCCATCAAGGCGTTGGGGTAGAGGTCCGAACCGCTGATGTAGTAACGGAAATCCGCATTGACATGGTAGCTTTCAAAGGCCCGGGTCGTCTCGCTGGTGGGATTGATCCGGCCATAGTTCTTAAATAGCTGACCGGTGCAAGCCATGGCGCTCAGACACGCCGCCAGCAATAGATAAAAACGAACGCTTCTTTTTACATTCATATGGATTTCTCCTCCCATACACGGCTGATCCGGCGAATGCTCACAGCAGTTTTTCCAGCGTCAATTTCTCCTCCAGGAATTCATTGGCTTTCTGCAGGCGCTCTTCCGCCGCGCAGACGGCGATTACCGCCGCTTCCTCAGCCGGAGGAAAATAGTGCAGGGCTGTTTCCTGTAGGCGTTCCGGCGTAACACCGAGGACCTCTTCCCGGAAACGGCGCCGGGCGGCATCGGTCAGACCGGATAACTCCCGGATCAGGGCGGTGTATCCCCTGCCGGCAGGGTCCAGAGGCCGGTCCAACGCGGCGATTGCACCGATGACGGCCTTTTCCATTTCTTCCTGTGTCACCGGTTTCTGTAAGACGGATTTTACAGCGTCTCCATAGATGGTGAGGGTTTCCGTCAGGTGGGGGTCCCGGTAGGAGAGAAACGCGAACAGACCGCCGAGCGGTTCATACCGGCAGGAGCCGCCGTAAGCCCCGCCCTGAACCCGGATATGCCGGTAGAGATAGCCGTTGGAAAGTTGTCGCGCCAGGACGAAGAGGGCGGCGGAAAACGGATCTCGGTAGGGCGGTGCGGCCATGACTTTCGTTACATAACAGACCTGGGCGGGGATGGCGATGCCGATGTGCCCCGCGCGGCGGGTCTGCTCCTGCAGCGCTATCGGGGGATATCCCGCGGGGAGGGCGTCAACCATCCTGCCAGCCGCCGCGGTCAGGCGCTTAAGCCCCTCCTCATCGGCGGTCAGATTCAGATGCAGGCGATTCCTGACGAAGACCATCTCCCGGAGGCGCATCAGATTTTCCCGGAGCTTCTCACGGGAACCGTTCAAGCGGTCGGCTGTGCCGGCGATGAAGCGAAGCTGGGTCCGTCCGTGCCACTGCTCGTTTCGCCGAGCTGACTGGGACAGGGCTGCGGCAGCGGCCATTTGGGCGAAAAGATGCGCCGAGGGAATGACTGAGGCATGGAGGCCGTTCCTCTTTTCGAGGATCAGATCCCGCATTCGGTCGGCATCGGTGAGGTCTCCCGCCGTCAGGATATCCCGGGCGATCCCGATTGCCTCATCGACGTTCCTGTAGAGGGCCTTCACGGAGAAAAACATCGTCTGCCAGTTGTTCTTACCGTCGGCGGTCAGGCCGGCGGCAAGATTGACGCCCAGACCGCCGGTTCGCAAGGCGATCCGTTTTGCCATCGCTTCGTAAGACAGACCCGCCGCCCCCATCTGGACGGTGAGTTTTCCCAGGAGCGGCAGGCAGGGCTGCAGCTCCTCGGGGACGTCCGAGACGTCGAAAGCCAGGTCGAGATAAGCGATTCCGTTGGTGAAGAGGTCGTGTTTCAAAACCGGAACACTGCCGATGACCGCAGGGTCCGTTGGGATTGTTTCGATCTCACGGGAGATGTCGCCGATCGAGAGCTTCGGCAGGGAAGCGGCTGCCTCGGGAGGGTCAGGCTCCACCTGGAACCGTTTCATGGCCAGGGTTTCCTCCCGGATCTGCTCCTTTTCCCCAGGGGAGAGCGATTCCTGAAAACGGGCCATGTGGTCACGGATCACCTGCTCCCATTCCTCCTGAAAGGTCCGGCTCGGTTCCATGACAGAGAGGAGCCGGTGGGGATTCTCCAGAAACCACTTCCGGACGCACCTCTGGAAGAGGGCGGATCGGCGTCCCACTTCCGGCGGATTTCGAGGATGGTGCGGGGAAAATTCATGTCCGTCAAGGGATCCCCGTCATAAAGCCAGGTGTGGTAGGCGCGTCCCATGAGTACGATTCCATAAGGGTAGGCGCCGCGGACCATTTCCCGTCCGTGAAATTCGATCTGATGGAGGGTGCCTTCGATCAGCTCGCGGTCGAAACCGTTTGCCGTCACATCTTTCAGTGTATCGAGAATCAGGGCTTCGATCTGCGCGGCCTTGTCCGGTTCGGTTCCCCGGAGGCCCACGGCGAAGGCGATCTGCTTGAGGTCCTTCTCCAGCCCTGTGACCGGTGAGAGATCCTCCCCGAGACCGGAATCGATGAGGGCCTTCCGGAGAGGCGCCGCGGCGCTGCCGATAAGGAGGTCGGCGGCGATTGCCAGGAGCATCGCCGTCCCTCCGTCGGTATTATCAACCGTCATCCAGGCCAGGTTGACAGTTGTTTTTCCAGTGGGTTTTTCTTCCCGGTCGATAGGATAAAAACCATGAATGGCCCGCGGTTCCCGCCACGGATTCTGGTCGGGGATGGAGGACTCCACCGCGACGCGGTCGAAGCCGACGAGCATCTCCGCCAGAAAAGCGATATGCTCTTCCGTCGGGATATCCCCATAGAGGAAAAAGCGGGCGTTCGTCGGCGAATAAAAGATCCGGTGGAATTCCCGGAACTGTTCGTAGGTCAGAGTGGGGATCACCTTCGGATCTCCCCCCGAGTCGAAGGCGTAAGGCGTCCCGGGGTAGAGATTTTCCTGGATGGCTTTATAGATCAGCGTGTCCGGTGAGGAGTAAGCGCCCCTCATCTCGTTGTAGACGATTCCGGATACGGTCATCTCACCGTCGTTCTGGAATTCGAAGTGGCGGCCTTCCTGGAGAAAGGTCTCTTTCAGGAGCCGCGGCCGGAGGACCAGGTCGGTATAGACCCGGGCGAGGTTGAAGAAATCGCGTTTCTCCTGACTGGCGACGGGATAGATCGTCTTGTCGGGATAGGTGAAGGCGTTGATGAAGGTCTGGAGCGTTCCCTGGAGGAGTTCGTTGAAGACGTCCTTGAGAGGATAGTGCTCGGACCCTGCGAGAACGGAATGTTCGAGGATATGGGGCACGCCGGTCGAGTCGCGCGGCGGCGTCCGAAAACCGATGGAAAAGAGGTTTTCCCTATCGTCGCAGTGGAGGTGGAGGATTTTGGCCCCCGTTTTTTCGTGCTCGATATCGTAAGCGGTGACCCGGATTTCGGGGATCTGTTCGATTCTCCGTATGATAAAACCGTGACGCCTGTCCCCTGCGGCGAGCGTGGGAGGCGGACAGCTCTCTTTTGCGCTCATTTACATTCCTTTCCGGTATTCATATGTTGAATTTATACCGGAAGGGCAGGCAAAAGTCAAAAAAAAGGGGAGACGCAGGCGCCCCCCTTTTTTTCGATCATCAGGCAGGTGTTATGCCCAGCCGCGGAGCTTCATTGCTTCGACGACGCGCTCGACCGCCACCACATAGGCGGCCTGGCGCATGTTGATGTTGTACTTCTTCG
>PNOO01000188.1 GCA_013824905.1 Syntrophus sp. (in: bacteria)
GGTCGTTCCAGAGGACAACGGCCCGCTGCAACTCCGCGGCCACCATGTTCTCGAATCGCGCCGCCGGGTTCTGAATCTGCGCGTAATCCCAGAGATAGATCTTCCTTTCCTTCTGGATGGCCCGTGCGATTCGGCCGGTCCATGTTGCGACGCCGAAAGTCAGGTAAAACCGCTCGAAAACGTCGAGCCAGTTTCGTACGGAATTGTATGAGGCCTTCAGGTCGCCGGCAAGCGAGGGGACGGACAGGGGGCTCCCCACCTTCGTTGGCAGGAGCAGATAGAGCGTCTCCAAATCCTGGACGGACTTGATGCCTGCCAGATCCCGTATATCCTCCCGGACCAATTGGCGCGCGTAAATCTGCGACCAGCGGCGCCAGGTCGTTTTCCGGCCAGAGAGGTACGGCTCGGGAAAGCCGCTCAATTCGGCGAGTTGCTCCCAAACGGCCTGCGCCTCCCCGGTGCCCTCCATGCTAATCTGGAGCGGCGTCAGGCGGAATTCCTCGAAGGGCCTCCGCCTGCCCCCCAACTCCGCAACCGTCAACGGAAATAAATGGAAGGGAAAATACCGGCCGGCCAGGGAATCGCCACCCTTCTGGTAGAGGTCAAGACGGCCGCTGCCGGTGACAAGAAATCGGTAGGCGTCATGAAACTCGTCATAGATCCCCTTGAGGGCGTTCTTCCAATCGCGGTATTTGTGGATCTCGTCGAAGATGATCAGGGGAGCTGTGGCATCCTTGCGCTTGATGCCTTCGAAAAAACGATGATTCCGAAGGAAGCGGGTCCGGTGCTCCGGAATGTCCCAATTGAAATAGAGGCTGTTCGTGAAGGAGGAGGCGATGATCTTCGCCAGCGTCGTTTTTCCGGACTGGCGCGGTCCGGAAAGGAAGATCATGCCCTTTTCCTGCGCCAGTTCCTGCCATGTTTGGACGAACAGTTCGCGGGGAAGCATGATTTCTATATTTCACGCAACTGAAAAATAGTCAAGACCATTTTGCAATACAGTGAAAAATAAATACGTTCCTTCACCACTATTACTGATTCCAGAAATTGATGACATCTTCCAGAGACCGTCGCAAAGGAATCTCCGGCGCCCAACCGATGTCACGCTTAATTTTTTCATTAGAACCGATAATGACTTTATTATCGTTTGGCCTGATCAGCCGTTCATCTGTCTCTGTCAGGACCTCCATATCCAGAATCGAAGCCATCTGTTGAATGAGTTCCTTTAACGAATATCCGACCCTCCCCGCAGATATTGTAGATTTCACCTTTTCTACCCTTTTTCAATAGCCTGTCATAGGCCCTGACCACATCCCGCACATCCACAAAATCCCGAATCAGGGATATATCCCCGGTAATTAACTTTGGAGAAGAGACTCCCCTCTTTTTCATCTCTACTAGGTGCTTGGCGAAAGAGGCGATTACAAAGGTTTCCTTTTGTCCAGGCCCTATGTGATTGAAGGACCGGGTCATCACAATATCCAATCCGTAACCTTTGGCATATACCTTGGAGAGCATTTCCTGTGAAACCCGTGCTACGGCATAGGGGCTTATGGGATTTAAAGTGTTATCCTCATGAAAAAGTGTGTTGCCCCCTATCAGATCGCCATATTCTTCCGAGGAGCCTATGGATAAAATCCGTATCCCGGAATTGACGGAATGAACCGCATCCAAGACATTAAGGAAAATATTGGTGTTGTTTTGAAAGCTTTTCACTGGATTTTTCCAACTGAAGGCAACGCTGCTGTATGAGGCCAGATGGAGGATGTAGCTCGGCCGGAATTGGAAGATGATTTTTTCTACCCCTTCCCGATCAAGCAAATCCATCTTCACAAAATCACATTGTACATGGCTCAGCCAGTCCAATCCGAAATCAGGTTGAACGATATCAACGCCCAATACAGAAACCTGCTGTTGTAATCCTTCAAGATATTTCAGGAAATGTTTGCTGACGAATCCGGAAAACCCGGTAATGAGATATCTATCCATGGGTGATCCTCATAAATATATAGGTTTCTTATTCATCTCCTCAGATTGTGCTGCTCTCTTCGAGAAGACGCCGGGCCGCCGCCAGGACGTCAACCACGGCGATCTTGTTCATACACCAATCTTTTGGGATGATACACTCTCGCTGCTGGCAAGGGTGATGGAGGCAATCCGCTCTCTAGATTACGATCCGACCCGGTCCTGTGTAACCAAACTTCTCCGGTTCACCCGGTCCGAAAAGCTAGATGAGAGGCTTCTTCATAGCAGCGGCGATATGGCTGAGGCCGCTGTCGTTGCCGACAAAGAGAGCCGAGCGCCGGAGTAGTGCCGCCGTTTGGCAAAGGTTCAGCAATCCCGAGCAATTAATGGTTCTCACACCTGACTGGTTCGCGATGCTGTCCAGGATCTTCTTATCTCCCTGACCACCGACAAGAAAAACCAGGCAGGGAATTTCTTTCGACAGCCGGCTAATAAGTTCTGCATATCTCGCCGGCGGCCATGCCTTCCAAGAATAGAGGGCCGCCGGCGCTATGGTCACAATTCTTACGTCCTGAGGAATATGGTATGTCCGGAGAAATCGCTCCACAAAGGCATCCTCCACCTCGGGAACACGCAGCTCCAGTTCCCGATCCGTGACAGGAGTCACCAGGGCATCGAGTAGCGCCAGAGTCTTGTCCTTCTCGTGAACGTCCTTCGACCGATCCGTGGAAACGGGATTGTTCAAAAGGAATCCCCCGCCCCACCGGTCCCGACCGAACCGGAACCGGATACCGGACAGAAACAGGGGGATGATGCTGAGGATGTCCCCCCGGAGGTCGATACCCAGATCGAAGCGGTCTTTCCGTAATCGCCGGATGAACGCCCATTCCTGGCCCAGCTTGATACGACGCTCGCCACGGAAGATTCCGAAAGCGAAGGCGTCATGAACAATCAGGTGATCATAGTAAGGAATACAGGGGGCGATACCCTGCGACCAGGGACCGATTGCGAGGGTGATCTCCGCTTTGGGAAATCCCTTCCGGATCTCTCGCAGGGCCGCCGTAGAAATGACGAGGTCACCCAGTCCATCCATCCGGAGGATTAGAATTTTCTTGATGTTCCGTGGATCATACCGTCGGTGCCATCGTCGAAGCATACAGCATGGGAAGAAGAGAACCGCACCCGCCAGATCCACTAAAAACAGACTGAGACGCACCGAGAAACTCAGGGACTCGTACTTATTCGCAAGCAGATGTTTTATCAAACACCGCCAGATAGGGATTGTAGGAATCATCGCGACACGCCCAATAGATCATCCCCGGGAATGAGAAAGAGTGTGTTCACCCCGATCCTCATCGTGGTCTCCCTTTTCCCCTGGACGCCGCCATCAGCATATAGGCGCTGACGATACCCCATCTCACAATCCTGTGGATCCAGGTCTGCGGCGCCAAGTTCCCGGCATCCCTTGCCGCCGCATTAAATTCCTCTTGGAACTGTATGGTAAATCGCCGGGCGCTGATCGAACCCGGATGCCAGCGGAAATCGGCCAGAGGATCACCCGGCACATGCACCGCCCCGCCCTGTCGCCAGAGGCGCAACGTCAAATCATAATCCCAGGCGGCGACCATATCTTCCCGAAGATAACCGGCGGCATCCAGGGCAGAACAGCGGAAAAACATCGCCGGCTGGGAGATGTAGTTGAGGCACTGGATGGTAAATCGTGAAGAAAATGGGAAAAAGGCCTCCTTGAAACGGGTGATGCCCCGGCGGATTTCCCGGCCCTCCTCATCGATGATCCGGCAGGCGCCAAAGCACAAAGCCTTGCCGGGATGTGTGGTCATAAGCTGGGCAACCCTTTTCAGGGCGCCGGGATGATAGCGGTCATCGGCATTGAGCCAGGCGACGATCTCCCCTGAAGCGAGTCGTAATCCTTTATTGATGGCTGAAACCGGCCCCCGATCCGGTTCGGAGATGATTTGTGAGATATCTTGTTCATAACGCCTTATGATCTTCAGCGAATCATCGGTGCTGCCGCCGTCTATCACAATATACTCCAGATCGACACCGGATTCCTTTTGGGATACGACGCTACGGATGGTCTCGTCGAGAAACCGCCCGCTATTCTTATTGGGTGTGATAATTGAGAATTTCAATCTTTCCAACAGATATCCTTATATATCCTTCTTGACATACCCACCTCGTTCATCTATAAGTGTGCGACAAAAATAGTATTGCTTATGAGGCGTTGCAGATACCAAGGCATGGAATCTGCCGAGGGTGGTTGTGACTTTGAATCCCTCGGTGAGTTATACGCCATTTACCCCACCCTGAACCGCAAGTGCTTCGGCACACTACGGGGAATTTAACTATGAAGGTCGAAAAAACGCGGACCTGGACGCTCAACAAGACCGGACAGCCGGAATCGCTACAGGGGAAATTGGTGGCGACGGGACTGGTGAAGATCTACGGGGGCATGCGGGTCGTCAACGGAGTCAACCTGGAGATCCGCCCCGGTGAAGTGGTTGGTCTTTTGGGTCCCAACGGCGCCGGGAAGACGACGACTTTCTATATGATCGTCGGATTGATCAAGCCCGATGGCGGCCGGATTCTCATCGACGGCGAGGATGTGAGCCGCTGTCCGATGTATGTCCGGGCAAGAAAAGGATTGAATTACCTTCCCCAGGAGCCTTCGATCTTCAGAAAGCTGACCGTAGAAGAGAATATCCTGGCGATTCTGGAGACACTGGGTCTGAACCGGCAGGAGCGCCGGGAACGTCTGAAGGAACTACTCAAGGAACTGGATCTTACCCCGCTTGCGAAGAACCGGGCCTATTCTCTTTCCGGCGGCGAGAGACGGCGGGTGGAGATTACACGGGCGCTGGTGACGTCTCCCAAGTATATCCTTCTCGACGAGCCTTTTGCCGGGATTGACCCTCTGGCCGTAGCGGACATTCAGAATATCATCGGCACGCTGAAGGCCAAGGGAATCGGCATTGTCATTTCCGACCACAATGTACGCGAAACACTCTCCGTCTGTGACCGGGCCTATATTGTCAATGAGGGTTCCATCCTGGTTGAGGGCGATCCCGATACCATCTT
>PNOO01000189.1 GCA_013824905.1 Syntrophus sp. (in: bacteria)
CCTCCCACAGATCATTTACTACATCTACGCCTGGGCGCAGCTCGCGCGGGAAACGGAGCCGGTCATATTTTCCGTCCCCTCGGGCAACTTCGGCGACGCCCTCGGCTGCGAGTATGCCCGGCGGATGGGTCTCCCCGTTGAAAAGCTCATTATGCCGACCAACGAAAACGATGAGTTCCCCCGCTTTATGGAAACCGGTGTCTATGAAAAACTCTCACCATCGCGGGCCTGCCTGTCAAACGCAATGAACGTCGGGCATCCCAGCAACCTCGCCCGCTTCTTCGCCCTCTACGGCGGCGCCGTGGACCGGACCGGTTTCGTCCACAGCGCACCGGACATCGAGCAGATGAAGAAGCACCTCTATTCCGTGAGCATCTCCGACCGGGAGACGAAAAAGACGATCAAAAGGGTTTATGATCAATACAGGGTGCTCCTTGAACCGCACGGCGCGGTCGGTTGGCGGGGACTTGAAGTCTACCTCGAACTTTTCGGCGACGGTCCCCTCTGCATTTCTCTGGAGACGGCCCACCCGGCCAAGTTTCCCGACGAGATCAGGGAGCTCCTGGGAATCAACCCGGAACTCCCAAAGAGCATGAAGGACATCGATGAGCGGTCGGGGCGCCCTGTGTTCCTCCCCGCTGACTATGGTGAATTGAGGACCTATCTGAAGAGGCATTTACAAATTATTGGCTGAAGACGCCGCTGGCGACCGAAGTGAAAACGGCAGGAAAAGGGACTGATCCATGAAATTGTACCCGGGCTATCTTATCTGTATCCTGGCCGTTCTTCTATTCGAAAGCCCCTCTGTCGCCGGCTCCGCCCCGACGAATCCAAAAGAAAGATTGATTATCACAGGTACGGGATCGGGCATCGGCGCCATGCGGCGGATGGCCGAGGGTTTTCAAATGAAGCACCCCTACGTCGCCATCGATGTCCTCCCCAGCATCGGCAGCACAGGAGGCATCAACGCTGTAAAGGAAGGGAGGATCGATATCGGATTGTCCTCACGTCCCCTCACGCCGGATGAGCGGAGCATGGGAATCATCGAGGAGCCTTATGGCCGCACCGCCATTATCTTCGGTGTGCAGGCGTCAAACCCGACCAACGGCTTGACGCTGACGGAGATAGAAGACATCTATACAAGAAAGCGCCCGACATGGTCCGATGGAACGCCCATCAGGCTTATCCTTCATCCGATAAACGACGTTTTGTCGGTCTATCTGGCGAGTATCAATCCCCGCTTGAAATCGGCGTCCGAGAAGGCTCAAGCCATTCCCGGCGTCTTTATCGGCATGACAGATCAGGAGGGGGCCTCTCAAATCGAGAAGACGCCCGGTTCATTCGGTACAACCAGCGCCTCTCTCGTCGCGTCAGAGAAAAGAAAGATCAAGGCCCTCTTGGTCGATGGGGCGGCCCCTGCACTCTCCAATATTGCCGACGGCGTCCATCTTTCCGCCGGCAAGTATCCCTATACCATGACAATGTTTCTGGTCTACAAGAGGGACAACAATAAAGGTGAGGTTAAAGACTTTATCAAGTTCGTTTTCTCGAAGGATGGACGGAAGCTCCTCTTTGAAAGCGGCCATGTGACTTTGCCACGAATCACCGGAAAGTGAGGTGAAGCGCCTTTGGGTTCCCGGCATCAACAGTCGAAAGCGCCCGCCACCAGGATCATGAAGCTCCTGGGGGCTCTGGCTGCGTCCATTTTCACCGTTGCAATCCCCGCCTGGTACTATATGCTTTCGGTGTCTCAGATAAGGGATTCACTGATGATGGAGACCCGCTTTCATGCGAAATCCGTCGAAAAGATCATCCAGGACCGGCCGGATATGTGGGAATTCGAGAGTGTGAGATTGCAGGAGATTCTCTCGCAAACCGCAATCCGGGGGATACCGTGTGAAACGGTCATTCGCAACGCAGCGGGAACAGTCGTCACGAAAACCGATTTTGCAGTGAGACGCCCGGCTATCTCGGCTTCGGTGGTTCTCTTTGACTCGGGACAACCTGTCGGATCATTCGAAACCAGGCATTCCATCCGTACCGTCATTGTCTTTACTGCCCTCCTGGGAATTTTCAGTTCGCTCCTCGGCTTCCTGATCTATTACCTCTTTCGCACCTATCCGATCAAAAAACTTGACAGCACGCTGGCCGATCTGAAGCGAGCAGAGGAGGAGCAGCGCCTGAGCCGGGAGACCGCCGAGCGGCTGGCCGAAGAGACGGCCGTCATCGCCGAGATCGGGCGGCTGATCGGCTCCACCCTGGACATTGACGAGGTGTACGAACGGGTAGCTGCCGAGGCCAGAAAACTGATCCCCTTTGACAGGCTTACCGTCAACTTGAATAATCGTTATCGGAATACCATTACTGTCGCCTACGTTTTCGGATCAAATGTCCCCGGGCGAAGACCGGGGGAGTCTTTCCCTCTGCAGGGGTCGGTGAATGAGACGCTCGCGCGCACCAAGACCGGCATGCTATTCCATCCGATGAACGTTGATGAACTAAGGGGACAATACTCCCATCTCATATCCACTTTTCAGGAGGGGCTACGCTCGTTTATGAGTGTTCCCCTGATCTCCAGGGACGAAGTGATCGGTGTCCTGCACTTCCGGTTGAAGAAACCGGACGCCTATACCGAAAAGGATCTCCGCCTGGCGGAGAGGATCGGGACGCAGATTGCCGGGGCGATCGCCAATGCGCAACTGTTTACCGAACTCAAAAGGACGGAAAATTCGCTGCGGGAGAGCGAGGGTCGTTTCCGCGCCCTGGTGGAACAGGCGGCGGTGGGTGTGGCCGAGATCGAAATGAGTACGGGCCGTTTTGTCACGGTGAACCGCCGCCTTTGCGAGATGATAGGCAGGACGGAGGAGGAACTGCTCAATACCACCTTCCAGGCGATCACACATCCGGAGGATCTCCATCTGCATGAGGATAAAACGGCGCTGCTGCTGGCCGGTAAGATCGGGCACTACAGCCTGGAGAAGCGCTACCACCGGAAGGATGGGGAGATCATCTGGGTGAATATCACGACATCGCCTCTCTGGAAGCCGGGGGAAAAACCCGGGCGCAACATGATCGTGGTTGAGGAAATCACCGAGCGCAAGCGGATGGAGGAGGAAATGCGGGAGATGTCCCTCCGGGACCTGCTCACCGAGCTGTACAATCGGCGCGGCTTTATCACCCTTGCGGAGCAGCAGCTTAAAGCCGCCAACAGAGCCCAAAGGCCGCTGAAGCTCACATTCATCGATTGCGATGACCTGAAATGGATCAACGATACCCTGGGTCATGAAGAAGGAGACAAGGCCCTGATCGATACGGCGCATATTCTCCGGCAGTCGTTCCGGGAATCGGATATTGTCGCCCGTTTGGGAGGAGATGAATTTGCCGTCCTTTCCATAGATGCCGCGGATATGAGTCATGAAGACTTTTCGCAGCGCCTTCAGCAGCGCATCGATGAACTTAATGCGAAAGAATCCAGACGATTCAAGCTCTCCCTGAGCTGGGGTACGGCCGTTTACCATCCCGAATCCCCGATGTCGCTGGACCGATTGATCTCCGCGGCCGATGAGCTGATGTACGTCCAGAAAAAGGACAAATCAAACCAGAGAGGGTGATCCTCTACAGGGCGGGAGATAAGGCAACCGACCCGGTCAGCGAGTCATGACGAGCTTCTGCTCTTCCTTGGGAACATACCATTTAATGAAGTTCCAGCCGATCCCAAGCGGCGCAGTCTCCACCCCCCGGATGCGGGCGTGGATGATGGGAAGCGCATCGGGGACATAGAGGAAAAGGTAGGGCTGTTCCTCGGCCAGGATCTCTTGGATCCTGGCATAACAGCGCTTCCGCAACGCCTGGTCGAAGGTCTCCCGCGCCTTCACGATCAGGGCGTCCACCTCCTCGTTCTTGTAGGAAATGAAGTTCAACTCCTGAGGCCCCGTCTTGCTCGAATGCCAGACGTCGTAAAGGTCCGGCTCCATCGGGATCGTCCAGCCGAGGATCGTCGCGTCGAACTTCCGCTTGTTGATAAAATCGTTCACGAAGGCGGCCCATTCGACCACCCTGATCCTCAACCGGATGCCCACTTCGGCTAGCCTCCGCTGGATGATCTCGGCGCACTTCGCCCGGATCTCGTTCCCCTGGTTGGTGATGATCTCGAATTCAAAGGGGCGCCCCTCTTTTTCGAGGATCCCGTCGCCGTTGTCGTCTTTCCAGCCCGCTTCGGCCAGAAGCGCTTTCGCCTTTTTCGGATCATAGGGGTACTTACGAACGTTCGGATTGTAGGCCCAGGTCCCTGGCTTGTAAGGACCGGTAGCCGGCTTCCCCAGACCGAGGAGGACGCCGTCGATGATCTCCTCCCGGTTCACCGCATAGGCAATCGCCTGACGGACCCGCTTGTCGGCAAAGAGCGGATTTTTCAGGTTGTAACCAAGATACGTGTATGCAAAGGAAAGATAACGGAACTTGTTGTAGTTCTTTTTGAACAGGCTGTTCTCCGTCTGCCGGGTGTACTGGAGAGGGGTCAATCCCATCCGGTCGATCCCGTTCGCACGGAGTTCCAGGAACATCGTCGCCGTATCGGGGATGATCCTCATGATGTAGCCGTCGATGTACGGCCGCCCCTCGAAATAGTCGGGATTGGAGACAAGGACGATCTTCTGACCCGTCACCCACTCTTTGAATCGGTAAGGTCCCGTGCCAATGGGGTTCCGTCCGAGGGGAGAGGTCGTGATCTCTTTTCCGGCAAGCAGGTGCTTCGGAAGGATGCCGACCGACCAGCTCATCAGGGCCGGCGCGAAAGGCTTGTCATAGGTCACCCGAAACGTATGAGCGTCCACGACCTCGGCCTTCTCCACCTTGAGAAAGTCGCCTGCGTAGGCGGTGGGCGT
The DNA here is from genome assembly GCA_013824905.1 of Syntrophus sp. (in: bacteria). Taxonomy (GTDB): domain Bacteria; phylum Desulfobacterota; class Syntrophia; order Syntrophales; family UBA5619; genus JAKAFS01. The sequence continues at coordinate 4,884 of PNOO01000189.1, forward strand.
TTTTGGGTCGACCGTCACCTGGTAGGTGTAAAGCACATCTTCGGCGGTAAGGGGGCGTCCGTCGTGCCAGCGGACGTCTTTGCGCAGCCGGAAGGTGATGACGAGGCCGTCTTTGGAGATCTCCCAGGATTCGGCCAGATCGCCCACGATGTTCAAATCCTTGTCGTATTTGATCAG
>PNOO01000190.1 GCA_013824905.1 Syntrophus sp. (in: bacteria)
TTCAATCATTTGGATAAAACTTTCGTTTGAATCGCATTGCGGACGGCATCATGGAAGGGAAAAGAGACAGCTCCGCCCTCTGGATTCCATTTGAATCCCGAACACTGTTGTTCCGTTCTGTCGGCTGTTTCAACTTCTTAAACCGTTACAACTTGTTGGCGCCTTTGTCCTGTTCATCGGATGACATGCCGATCTCCTGCACCTCTTCTCGCAACTGCCTGATCTCCTCTTCCAGCAACTCATACTCCCTCATCTTCCTTTTGAGAAAAAAGCAGGTGGTCCTCGCCTTTTCCTCGATGCCCCGAGGCGTCAGGTAATACAGATACGCATTTTTATTCGTGGAGGTTTTAAAGCTCTCTATCTTGACAAAACCCCGCTGGATCATCGCATTGATCAGGAAATTGACCTTGCCCAGGCTGATGCCCACCCGGGAGGAGAGTTCACGCTGGGTCATTTCAGATGATTTTTTCAGCTCCCTGAGGATGCGAAGAACCACCTCGTTTTCAAGCTGATCGGAGTGTTGAACCGCCATTCTCTTGTTACTCCCCAGCGTTCAATCCATGAACGCTGGGTAGAACCTAATGAAATCTAGTAGGAAAGTCAAGAAAAAAGGCGGGGGCTAGGAAACCACCCGCCTTCGGTAAATCCCACATTTTTCGGCATACGCTTATTTGACCTGGTATTCTTTAATGATCTGGATCATCTTCGCAAGCTCTTCCGCCGGCAGTTTGCCGCTGTAGATATACCGGCAGATCCGCTCTTTGTCCAGGACAACCACCTCGGAGGAATGGTTCTTCAGCCCCCAGAGGTTGAGGATGGTGTAGTCGTAATCCAGAAGGACGACCGCACCCGTTTTTTCCTGCTTGCTTTTGATGAGCATCTTGATGATGAAATTGGGGAGATTGGTCGCCTTCAGGTTGGCGAATCCAAATCCTTCGTAACGGGTCTTGTCCAGACCGCCGGACTCCCTTTCCTTCTTCAGGGCGTCTTCCACATGATTGTTCGTATCCTTCTCGTCGGGATCGACATAGGCGATATAGAGCACCTTCCCTTTGAACCGCTGATCTTCCAGTGAATACTCCTTGCCGGTCGGGTCCTGCAGTTTGAACTCCGGCGCCTTATCCCCGACCTTGAGCTCAGCGGCCAGAGAAACGGAGACGGTCCACACGAGTCCGAGCAGCACTAAAAAAACGCATTTCTTCATACCTTGCCTCCTTAGTATAGCCACTATAGTGATAAAGCCCGGTCCTATCAAGGGAAAAATCAGAAATACAGTGGATTTCTCAGCCCACCCTCCCGGTTTCTCCATCGGCGATATCTAAACGATCCGGCTTCGTTCTTTAATTCTATTGAATTATTTTCTCTTCCTGTGTTAGGCATAGCGAAAAATTCAGGATCTGGGGGTTGGTGATGAGCCTGGGGAAAATGCTGACGGAAAGCGCTGAACGCTATCCGGAAAATACCGCCGTCATCCAGGGTGAAAAGCGGATGACCTACCGGGAGCTGAACCGGGCTACATGCGCCCTGGGGAACCACCTTCGGTCGCTCGGTCTCGGGAAAGGGGACAAGGTGACCCTGATGCTCCCCAACTGTGCGGAGTTCATCATCGCCTACTTCGCCGTCCAGAAGGTCGGCGGCGTCGCCGTGACCCTCAACGTCCAGTCCACCCCTTACGAGCTGCTGCATCTTTTGGGCAACAGCGACACACAATGCCTGATCACGCAGGGGATCCTGGCCAAGCGCTTCGTGGAGATCCGAAAGGAGCTTCCCCTCTGCCGCCACGTCGTCACGACCAACGGCCCGGATGAGGATTCACCCTTCCGGGAGATCATCGCCAACGGTCCCTTCACGGAGGAGATCCCTGAACTTACGGGCGACGACCCGGCCGTCATGATCTATACCGCGGGGCTCACGGGAAAACCCCTCGGCGCCGTCCTTACCCATCGCAATCTCCTGACTCAGTCGGTCCTCCTCCGGACGATCTGCAACCGGAATGAAAAGGATATCGGGCTTGCCGTCATCCCCTTTTTTCACTCCTTCGGCGCAGTCGGGAACATGCTGGCTGTACTTCGGATCGGCGCGAGCGTCGTCCTGATGGACCGCTTCACCCTCGACGGGATCTTCACGGCCATCGAAAAGGAAAAAATCACGTACATCGCCGCCGTACCCAGGCTTTTTCTCGGCATGCTGTTCCATCAGGACTCCGAAAAATACCGGACCGATTCCTTACAGATATGCATTACCGGCGGGGCGGCGATGCCTCCGGACTTCATTCCCCTATTTGAAAAGAGGTTCGGCGTCAAGATCATGGAGGGCTATGGATTGACAGAGGCGTCGCCGGCTTCCTCCTTCAGCCGTCTGGACATGCCCCAGAAGCCAGGCTCCATCGGCATCCCCATCCCCGGCGTGTCGGCAAAAATCGTCGACGAGACGGGCCGGGAGGTCCCGCGGGAGACGGTCGGCGAACTTATCCTGAAGGGCGACAACATCATGAAAGGATATTACAAAGATGAAGAGATGACCGCCCAGGTTCTCAAAGACGGCTGGCTTTACACAAGCGACCTCGGCCGGATGGACGCGGAAGGTTACATCTTCCTCACCGGCCGGAAAAAGCGGATGATCATCACCAGCGGCTTCAACGTCTACCCCCGGGAGATCGAGATCGTCCTTTGCCTCCATCCCGCCGTCCAGACGGCTCACATCGTCGGCAAGGAGGACCTGCTCCGGGGTGAGATCGTCAGGGCGATCATCGTGAAGAAACCCGGCGCGGAGATTGAGGAAAAGGAATTGCTCAAGCATTGCCGGACCTATCTTTCCTCCTATAAGGTCCCGCGGGAAATAGAATTTGCGGAAACGATCGGAGAATAAAATGGAAAAGGCGCCCCAGAAACTGGAACAGAAGCTTGCGGACAAATATGCGAACGCCCCCGTGGCCAAATACGGCCAGCGGAAGCCCGATTTTTCTGCAGTGGGCGGGAAGAAAAAGCCCTCCCCGAACTTAAGGAAAGTCGTCCTCGTCGAGGCCTGCCGGACGCCTTACGGCCGCTTTGGCGGGGCGCTCAAGGGATTTTCCGCCCCGGAACTCGGCGCCCTGGCCATCAAGGAGGTCCTCCGCAGGACGGACGGGAAGGTCAAGCCGGCCGATGTGGATTATGTTTTTATGGGACAGGTCGTCGCCGCCGGGACCGGCCAGGTCCCCAGCCGACAGGCCACCATCCTGGCAGGTCTTCCCGAATCGGTCCCCAGCATCACCATCAACAAGGTCTGTTCCTCCGGGATCAAGACAATCGACCTCGCCTGTCAGATGATCCAACTCGGCCGGGCGGAAATCTGCATCGCCGGCGGTCAGGAGAGCATGACCAACGCCCCTTTCGGCCTGACAGAGATGCGCTGGGGGAGCCGGATGGGCCTCCCCTCGCGCCCCGTCCTGGACCTGATGGTGAACGACGGTCTCTGGTGCGCCTTTTACAACCGCCATATGGCGCTGCACGGCTCGGAAGTCGCCGATGAATTCGGATTCAACCGCGCGGATCAAGACGAGTGGGCCCTCCATTCGCAACTTGCCGCCGTTGAGGCGATGAAGACGGGGCGTCTGGACGACGAGATCTTCCCTGTCGAGATCCGGGAAGGGAAAAAGACCTCCGTCCTGAGTCAGGATGAAGGTCCCCGGCCGGAAACGACCAGCGAAGGATTGGCCAAGCTGCCGCCGGTTTTCGGCCACAAGAGCACGGTCACAGGCGAGCCGGGAAGTGTCACCGCCGGTAACGCCCCGGGGGTGAACGACGGGGGCGACGTCTGCCTCCTGATGAGCGCCGAACGGGCCGCCGAGTTGGGGATGACGCCCCTCTGCACGATCCTCGATTACGCGGAGGTCTCTCAGCCGCCGAAGGACATCGCTACGGTGCCTGGACTCGCCATTCGGAAGATCCTCGCACAAAACGACCTGACTCTCGACCGGATCGATTTGATCGAGATCAACGAGGCCTTCGCCGCGGTCGTCCTCGTCAGCGCCCGGGCGATTCTGGGGATGACAAAAGAAGAAATGTTCGCGAAAGTGAACGTGAACGGGAGCGCCATCGCCTATGGCCACCCGATCGGCGCGACGGGCGCGCGGATCCTGATGACCCTCGCCTACGAGCTCAGAAGGCGAGGCGGGGGGCTGGGCGTCTGCGGCATCTGTTCCGGCGCCGCCCAGGGCGATGCGATGCTGATCCGGGTATAGCATGAGACCGCTGCGACACTTGGAAATCGGGTCCCTCCGCGCGCTGGACATTTTTCGACCCTGCTCCCTCTCGCTTTGCTCAACGGAAAATTTGGGACAGCGCCCTATTTTCCATAAAAAAATAGGGCGCTGTCCCCATTTTCCCATTTTCAAAGGTGCTCCGCTGCGAGGGCAGGGTGCCCCGAAAAATCTCCAATGCGCGTTTCCGGGATCAGATTTCCAAGTGTTTCGGCCTGAGAAAGGAGAATTTTACTGATGAGAGATGCGGTGATCGTAAGCGGGGCAAGGACCGCCGTAGGCAGTTTCGGCGGGGGGCTGAAAGATGTCCGGGCCGTCGATCTGGGTGCACTGGTCATCAAAGAGGCCATCCGCAGAGCCGGGCTCCGGCCGGAGGTGAGCGCGACCGTCCGCGCCTGCCGTCCCGATGTCTTCAGGGACGTGGGAAAAACCGACCTCCGGAAGAAATATGACGATTATCCTGAGACGTACGCGCCTGTCTATTTCGATGAGTGTATCATGGGAAACGTCCTCCAGGCAGGCTTAGGCCAGAATCCGGGCCGCCAGTCCAGCATTTACGCAGGCCTGCCCGAGGAGACGAATGCGATTACCGTCAACATGGTCTGCGCCTCGGGAATGAAGGCGATCGCCCTTGCCGCCCAGGCCATCCGGGCCGGGGATGCGGAAACTATCGTCGCGGGCGGAATGGAGAGCATGTCGAACGCCCCCTTCGCCCTTCCCGACGCCCGCTGGGGGTATAGGATGAGCATGCCCTTCGGGAAGATCACCGACCTCGTTGTCTTCGACGGTCTTTACGAGATCTTCAACA